>DATKVL010000110.1:0-1160 GCA_035530115.1 Dehalococcoidia bacterium
CTCCGCCCTATGCTTTGGGAATCATCGTAATCGGTCACGAAATTTGGACACAGTTTGTTGAAAACCTCTTTAGCCAGAGGGGTTAATTTTTCATTCCTGCTTAAGGGCAAAACAGCCACCTTAATAGGAGCCAGAGAACGGTGCAGGTGTAGAACTGTTCTCTTTTCTCCTTCGACTTCCTCTTCATCATAGGCATCAATGAGGAAAGCCAGGACAGAGCGGTCGACGCCAGCCGAAGGCTCAATAACGTAGGGAACATACCTCTCGCCAGCCTCGGCATCATAGTAGCCGAGCTCTTTGCCGCTACATTTGGCATGCTGAATAAGGTCAAAATCGCCTCTGTTGGCTATACCCTCCAGCTCCGACCAGCCCATAGGAAATAGATAGTCGATGTCATAGCAGTCCCTGGCATAGTGGGCAAGCTCATCTTTGCCGTGCTGGCGCAGGCGAAGATTTTCCTTCCTGACACCCAGTTTGACATACCAGTCAAACCTCTCCTTGACCCAGTAATCAAGCCACTCTTCGTCAGTCCCGGGCTTAACGAAGTACTCCAGCTCCATGTGCTCAAACTCCCTGGTTCTGAATATGAAGTTGCCGGGGGTGATTTCATTGCGGAAAGATTTGCCTATCTGGGCGATGCCCAAAGGCAACTTTTTTCTGGAAGTGGTGATTACATTATCAAAGTTAACGAATATGCCCTGGGCAGTTTCGGGGCGGAGGTAGATTGTGCTTGCCTCCTCCTCCACGGGACCCATAGCAGTCTTAAACATCAGGTTGAACATGCGAGGCTCGGTTAACTCACCACCACATTTGGGACATCCCTTGTCCTCTATTTCGCCAGCACGCCACCTCAGGTGACAAGATTTACACTCTACCAAGGGGTCTGTGAAGCTATCAATGTGGCCGCTAGCTGCCCAGACTCCCGGGTGCATCATGATTGATGTGTCCAGACCTACTACATCATCCCGCTCATGGACTATCGCCTTCCACCAGGCGTCTCTAACATTGCGCTTAAGCTCCACCCCCATAGGGCCATAATCCCAACAGCTAGCTAAACCGCCATATATTTCGCTGCTGGGGAAAACAAGCCCCCTCCGCTTACACAGAGAAACGATTTTATCCATATCCACTTTACCAGGCATCTTCAGGTCTCCTTTGAG
>DATKVL010000111.1:0-2633 GCA_035530115.1 Dehalococcoidia bacterium
AAAGTTTCGCTTTGCCGCCCGCTTAGCCCGGCCTCAAAATCAGCCAATTCCTCTACCCCAGCCTCTCCCATTAACTTGGATAAGAGGGTGCTTTCTCTGTCCGCTTGCTCTTTAGCGAGTTCCTCATAGGACTTCATGTCACCAGTTTCCTTTCTTTTATATCGTGGATAGTAAAATTCTAACATGGCTCGATGTCACAAACAAGACCTTGAGTTGACACGGCGCCTGTAGATGGTGCTGCTCCTTCACCCGATTATGCAAAAATTTGTTGTTTCTTATATATTAAGGGTTGGTGTTTTTTATTATGGTGAGTGAACCCGATGCCCCAGTTTAAAATAGTTTCCGATTTTCGTCTTACCGGCGACCAGCCTCAGGCCGTAGACAAATTGGTCGAGGGTTTGAACAAGGGTTACCGAGAACAGACACTGCTTGGAGTCACCGGCAGTGGCAAGACCTTCACTATGGCTAACGTCATCGAGAGAATACAGAGGCCAACCCTGGTTATTTGTCACAACAAAACTCTGGCTGCTCAGCTAGCAACCGAGTTCAAGGAATTTCTTCCCGAAAGTGCTGTGGAGTATTTTGTCAGCTACTATGACTATTATCAGCCGGAGGCTTATATCCCAAGCACCGACCTCTATATTGAGAAGGAAACCGATATAAATGAGGAGATTGACAAACTACGGCATGCCGCTACCAGGTCTCTCTTCACCCGCCGCGATGTAGTTATTGTCGCTTCGGTCTCCTGTATTTATGGCCTGGGCGCACCTGAAGAATACCGAAGCTTTGTCCTTACTATTGAAAGGAACAAACACTACAAGCGAGACAAACTGGTCCGTCGTCTGGTGGATATGCAATACGAAAGAAACGACTATGATTTCACCAGAAGCAGATTCCGTATTCGAGGCGACACTCTAGAGATCCAGCCAGCTTATGAGGAAACAGCCCTCAGAATCGAATTCTGGGGGGACGAGATTGAGCGCATTGTAGAGGTTGACCCCCTAACTGGTGAGGTGCTGGCTCATCGCGATCAAGTGGATATTTACCCCGCAAAGCACTTTGTTACCTCTCACGAAAAGTTGCTGGCGGCTATCGCGGATATCAAAATCGAGCTAGAGGACAGATTAAAGGCGTTAAGGAGCCAGGGAAAGCTACTGGAAGCTCAGAGGCTTGAGGCACGAACCAATTATGATATTGAAATGCTTCAAGAGGTGGGATACTGCACCGGGGTGGAAAATTACTCCCGGCATCTCCAGCGGCGGGCACCGGGAAGCACACCCTGGACTCTGCTGGATTACTTCCCCGATGACTTCCTGCTGTTCATCGATGAATCGCATATGACTCTGCCGCAGATAAGGGGCATGTACCACGGTGATATTTCTCGAAAGCAGACACTGGTTGATTACGGCTTTCGCCTCCCTTCAGCCCTGGATAACCGCCCATTGAATTTTGAGGAGTTTAACAAGCACGTCAACCAGGTTATTTACGTCTCTGCTACACCCAAGCCCTATGAATATGAGCATAGTCAACAAGTGGCAGAGCAATTAGTCCGCCCCACTGGTTTGCTGGAGCCTACCGTGGAGGTTAAGCCAGTCAAGGGGCAAATTGATGACCTTATTTATCAGATAAAAAGCAGGGTAGCCAAGGGGGAGCGTTGTTTGGTTACTACCTTGACCAAGCGAATGGCAGAGGAATTAAGCGACTACTTGAGGGAAATGGAGATTAAGACTCATTACTTGCATTCGGAGGTAGAGACTTTAGCGCGAGTGGAGATTCTCCGTGACCTCCGCCTTGGCGTCTACGATGTGGTAGTGGGTATCAATCTCCTTCGTGAGGGGCTGGACTTGCCTGAGGTGAGCCTAGTAGCCATACTCGATGCTGATAAGGAAGGCTATCTCAGGTCGGAGGAAGCGCTCATTCAGACCATGGGGCGTGCCGCCAGGCACCTAAACGCTCACGTCATAATGTATGCTGATACCATTACTCAATCCATGCAGAAGGCGATAGAGGAAACCGGCCGCCGCCGCCAGGTTCAGGAAGCTTATAACAAGGAGCACGGCATAACTCCCCGGGGAATCCGAAAGGCAATTAAGGATATAACTGAGAGAGTTCAAGCGGTAGCCGAGACAAGGGTTCCTTACGCGGTTACTCCCATTTCCAAGGAAGAAATGGCTCACCTCATCAGGCAACTGGAATCCCAGATGAAGGCAGCGGCCAAGAATCTGGAGTTTGAAAAAGCTGCTATGATTCGCGACCGCATTATCGAATTAAGAAAAGACGAAGAACCAGTTTCGCCCATGATGGAACGCTAATCGGGACAGTCGTTCACCAAGAACTGGATCCACTTGAGGCTACCTCCTTATCCTCTTGGTTGGTAGAATCGATCCATCTCGTCTTGCGTCCCACTATAGTCGAGGATGATAAATGTGGCAATCCCATTCCACTGGTAGCCAGTCGGAATAGAACACCGTAGAAACAGTGCCAGTGCTTTATATCAGGTATCCGACCGACAGGAGTCGCTGAACAGGCTAGGACTAAAGTAACGGAATAATCGGTACAAATGGGTGATTGACGCTTTCCCGAAACATAAGCCATAGTATATTAACAGTATAGTATGGTATAGCTGAGTAGTT
>DATKVL010000112.1:0-1002 GCA_035530115.1 Dehalococcoidia bacterium
CTTACGACCCTGTAAGTAAACACGTAGATTAACAATTAACCAAGGAGAACTATTATGGCAACTGAATTAAAGATACCGACAGCCGACTTTGTGGGAGGCGTTACATTAGCTTCCCTATTAGACGGTATGTCAAAAGAAGAAATGATTGCATACGCCGACACTAAAATGGGCGTAAAGGTAGACGATTCTCTCGAACTCAATACGATAAAAGAGAAACTTCTGATTGTGGAAGCGGCCAAGAAGAATGACGCAAGAGCGAAGAACGCCAAGTCTATAGAAATGACCATGGCGCTTGACGCGAAGCGTGAGAGAGCCGCACGGACGAGTAAGACTCTTAAGTACGAGGCTAATCCTCTTATCCAGGTGAAGTTTCACTTTATCCAGCATGTAGGAGCCGACCTTGAATTTGCCACCTCTGAACCATACGGGCTTAGTGGGCCGGTGAATAAGTACGGCTTCAAGAGAGAACCTTCTTATCATTTATTCCACGGTGAGACTTACCAGTTGCCATTAGCAATTGTTGAGCACTTGCAAAGCAAGACCTTCATGGCACACAAGCCAATTTTAGATCCCGTAACAGGGATGCAGAATGGATCGATACCGATAATAAAACCGAGATTTATCCTGGAGGTCAAACTTTCTCGTGCCCAGTATCTCGAACTTGGCAAAGTGAAAGGAAAAGAAGATGAACAGAAGGATATACCGTAGTGACGAACTTGATACTACTGATGAAGTTGTAAAAGAAATGCAGATTCTCAGGAATCAGGTTCTCGAAAACTTTCAGGGCATCGAGGAGAATCGTAGCAAAATAGATGATTCGATGTCGAAACCAAAACCCGTAGACAGGCCGAAGAAGGCCAAGAAAGGAAGCGTTCTTATGAAGACCCTTGTGGGCATTGCTATCGCCGTAATGATAGCGATTCCGTGTTTTGCGGCGGACATTACCTTTGAACAAGCAACTACAACGGAGAGTCTCGTTAAATGGCTGAATAGTAACGTCAA
>DATKVL010000113.1:0-1297 GCA_035530115.1 Dehalococcoidia bacterium
AATCGGCCACGATAACTTACCAGGTCACCTTCGCCGACGAGACGCACCTGTCGAGCCATAGCCTCGCGAATTCGGACATCACGCTGACGGGAACGGCGGGGACTGCGACAAGCGGGAAGCCGACGTTTGAGGTGAGTGGAACCGGGCCGAGCTACACGGTGACGGTGACGGCGGGGAGCGCCGAGGGCACGGTGGGAATCACGGTTGCTACGGGGAAGGCGACTGACGGAGCGGGGAACGCGTCGCTGGAGAAAAGCTCGACGACGAGCTTTACGGTGGACAACACGAAGCCGACGGTGACGATCGGCTTGCCAAGCGCGAGCTACGCGAATAGCGGAACAACTGTGACGTATGAGGTCACCTTCGCCGACGAGACGCACCTGTCGAGCCATAGCCTCGCGAATTCGGACATCACGCTGACAGGGACGGCGGGGACGGCGACGAGCGGAGCGCCGACGCTGGAAGTGAGCGGGAGTGGGCCGAGCTACACCGTGACGGTGACGGCGGGAACAGCCGAAGGCACGGTGGGTATCACGGTGGCTGCGGAGAAGGCGAGCGACGGTGCGGGAAACAAGTCGCCCGAGAAGAGCTCGACGACAAGCTTCGAGGTGGACAACACCTTGCCGACGGTGACGATCGGATCGCCGAGCGCGAGCTACGCCAAGGAATCGGCCACGATAACGTATCTGGTCACCTTCGCTGACGAGAAGCACCTGTCGAGCCATAGCCTCGTGAAGGAGGACATCACGCTGACGGGAACGGCGGGGACTGCGACAAGCGGGACGCCGACGGTTGAGGTGAGTGGAACCGGGCCGAGCTACACGGTGACGGTGACGGCGGGGAGCGCCGAGGGCGCGGTGGGAATCACGGTTGCTACGGGGAAGGCGATTGACGGAGCGGGGAACGCGTCGCTGGAGAAAAGCTCGATGACGAGCTTTACGGTGGACAACACGAAGCCGACGGTGACTATCGGCGAGCCGAGCGCGAGCTACGCGAAGGAATCGGTCACGATAACTTACCAGGTCACCTTCGCCGACGAGACGCACCTGTCGAGCCATAGCCTCGTGAAGGAGGACATCACGCTGACAGGGACGGCGGGGACGGCGACAAGCGGAGCGCCGACGGTGGAAGTGAGCGGGAGTGGGCCGAGCTATACGGTGACGGTGACGGCGGGAACAGCCGAAGGCACGGTGGGTATCACGGTGGCTGCGGAGAAGGCGAGCGACGGTGCGGGAAACAAGTCGCCCGAGAAGAGCTCGACGACAAGCTTCGAGGTGGACAACACCTTGCCGACGGT
>DATKVL010000114.1:0-1380 GCA_035530115.1 Dehalococcoidia bacterium
AAGGCCAAAGCATCGCTAGGTCGAGAATCAATATCTAATTCACCACCATCAATGCTGAGAGCAAGTCTGGCATAGAAAGTATCTTCCTTAAGTCCACTTACCACGATATACTCAACTGAAGCCCCCAAGGTAGAAATTACAGATTGCAACAAATCATGCGTCAAAGGGCGAGATAGCTCGACATTTTGCAGCTTTACGGCAATAGCATCTGCTTCAGCAGGACCAATCCAAATGGGTAGATAACGATTAGTTCCCTTCTCTTTTAAAATCACCACCCGTTGATAGTTCATCAAGCTAACTCGGATGCTGTCAATCGTCATCTCTACCATGCTATGCCTCCTTTATAGTGTTTATTTTACCCCCATAATCCTAATTAATCAATGAGCTCAAGTCAACTATTCAGGCTCAAAAATTAAGTTTCTTTCCAGATTGCTATAAATTCTCAGACATTAGATAATTATTGTGGGGGAGCCATGGCAAAACTTATACTGGCAAGACACGGTGAAACCGTGTGGAATGTAGAGAAGATATATCGGGGTAGAATGGATGTAAATCTGGACGAAGTGGGCATTAAACAGGCAGAGCTATTGGGTAAGTATTTAAGCAATTGGAAATTAGAGGCTATTTATTCCAGCCCTGTAAAAAGGGCGATAGACACGGCAAATATCGTTGCCCGTTATCAGAAAATTGGTGTACACATTGCCGAGGGCCTTATAGATTTCGATTATGGGGAATGGCAATCTTTGCCAGAGCAAGAAGTGAAGAGGCTATATCCGGCCCTCCTCAATGAGTGGCACCATAATCCTCACAAGGTAAGAATGCCCGGAGGAGAGAGCCTCGAAGATGTAGGAAGGAGAGCTATCGAGGTAGTTAATTATGTCCTTTCTAAATATCAGGGCAGCGTAGTATTGGTATCGCATAGGGTTGTGAACAAAGTCCTGATATGCTCCTTACTGGGACTGGACAACTCACACTTCTGGAATATCAATCAGGATGTCGGCGGAATCACGATTTTTAATTACGTGGATGGGCGTTTCGTCTTGACCAGGCATAACGATACCTCACATCTGAGAGAGTTACAAAAATCCATACTTGATGATTTTTAAGCGCGCCTAGAGGGATTTGAACCCACATTCCCCGTTCTTACGACAACCGTTTGCATCTAAGAAATCAGGTAGGATTCATCCGAAAAAAGAAGATGTACCCTCTCTTGCTCCACTCTTCAGGAAATCGTGCATACTCTCGGGCATGGCTCTCCTTAGTCATGCTTCCTTGAACCGAGTAGGGTGCTGTCGCAAGTGCTCGATATGTTGCTGTCGTTACACTACAGGGGATGCCTGCTGATTTATGCCATTTTCAGTTCTGAAGTGCAGTTCGGGC
>DATKVL010000115.1:0-1671 GCA_035530115.1 Dehalococcoidia bacterium
TTGCTTGAACATCAAATAAAGGTAGCCTGCGAGGCAGGTTTGAGTCATTTTGTAATCATTGGGAATCCAGAAAACATAGCGAAGATAGAGCAAATAACCAAAAAAATTCCTGGGGTAAAAGTCGACCTTGCTCTGCAAAAGGAGTCATCAGGCATCGCTGACGCCCTGAAAAGCGCTGAGCCTTTCCTGCACGGGCAGCTTTTAATAATAAATCCCAATGACGTCTTTTCAAGCTCAGCATACACCAAAATCATCACCGAAGCTGAAAAAGCCACTGCCTCCTCCTATATTCTGGGTTATCAAGCCCAGAATTACTTCCCGGGAGGCTACCTCCAGGTAAACTCTCAAAATGAGTTACTACACATCGTGGAAAAACCCAATCCCGGTGAGGAACCCAGCAACTTAGTAAACATCTTAATTCACTGCCATAACAACTCGGAAGAGCTTTTACGCTATATTGAAACCGCACAGACTACCAGGGACGATGTCTATGAATGCGCCCTGGACAGCATGGTAAAGGAAGGACACAAGATCAAGGTGGTTCTCTACAACGATTTCTGGGCACCAATAAAATATCCCTGGCATATCTTCAAAGTAATGGAGTATTTTCTGGACAACGCTCAACCTTATATTGCCCCTTCAGCCCGCGTCTCCGAGAAAGCGCACATCGAAGGCAAAGTTATCCTGAGCGATAATGTTAAGGTGTTGGAAAATGCTGTGATTCGAGGTCCTGTGTATATTGGGACAAACTCCATCATTGGCAATAATGCCCTGGTGCGAGACTACAGCCACATTGGTTCTAACTCCGTTATTGGCTATTCCACTGAGGTAAAGCACTCCTACATCAGCGATAATTGCTGGTTCCACTCCAATTATGTTGGTGACTCCATAGTGGACGACAATTGCTCTTTGGGCGCCGGCACTGTGCTGGCTAACTTCCAACTCGACGAAAGGAATATCCAGATAAAAGTCGGTGATAGTCTGATAGATACCGGCTATGATAAACTAGGGGCAATTGTGGGTCGAGGTTGCCGCATTGGAGTAAATGCCAGCCTCATGCCCGGGGTTCGAGTAGGCCCTGATTCTTTCGTGGGACCCCAGGTATGCTTGCACAAAGACTTGAGGGCGAATAAGCGAGTTTTGCCTAAGTCCCGATACTACGTACAGGACAACGAAACAAGACTCGACGAAGGCAAAAGGCAAGAATTCTTACGAAGGTTAACGGATTAAGATGTGCGGTATCATTGGCTATTGTGGTCAGAAGCCAGCGGTTCCGGTTGTTCTCGAGGCTTTAAAGCGTCTGGAATATCGTGGTTATGACTCAGCAGGCGTAGCTTCTCTGTGTGATGACAGGTTGCTGATAAGGAAGGATGTCGGCAAAGTTGACGAAGTCATCCAGAAACAGAACCTGGCAAGCCTTCCCGGCAATATAGCCATCGGGCATACTCGCTGGGCAACCCATGGTGCTGTCACCCAATTCAATGCCCACCCTCATTCCGATTGCGGTGGCAAAGTGGCTGTAGTTCACAACGGTATCATTGAGAATAATCAACAACTCCGCCAGGAACTCATTAAGATAGGACACAAGTTTACTTCAGAAACCGATACCGAACTTATCCCTCACCTCCTTGAAGATGAGCTCAAAAACGGATGTTCCCTGGAACAGGCTGT
>DATKVL010000116.1:0-7118 GCA_035530115.1 Dehalococcoidia bacterium
AATAAGCGGGCCTGGAACCAAACTTTTTGGCCGAGAGCGAACGCAAAAACGGCGTTATAAGTGCCTGTACCTGCGGCACCTTCGGTAGGGTCAATGACATCCATGTATCGCCACGGACCTCCAAAAAAGATCCTCGATGCAAGCTGCGGCTGACCTTGATAGAGAAGAATTCTAGCTTTTAGATCACCGTTAGGAGCCCAGCCTGAGTTGTCACAGGTGAAGGTGAATGTTTGCCCGGCAATGTCTTCCTCGCTGCACAATAGCTCAGTGTCTTTTTCCGGCAGCGACAAGGTTGTTGGAGCATCCTCGATGGTGGCTCCGCCATAAGTCATCACTACGCCGTTGCTTCTGATAAAGTGATTAAAGCCGGTAAGGTGAATGGTTTCACCGAGACGATTTGTCATTGCGACGGCGGCTGCGTAGGTGTCCCAGAGTCCGCGTTGTGTGGCGTCAAGTTCACTGTGCCAAAACTCTGCGAGGTAACTCATGATTGTTCTTGCTGTAACTTGACGAACACTGTTTGGGTTGACTGGTTTTGTCCTGGGCCTGATGTAATTCCCGAACCTGTTGCGTGCGTGGACGTCGCCGGCAATGCTTCCTGACATTTGGACGATTCCCGCACCGTATTTGACTAGTGCCATAAGAGCACCCCCTTTCGTGTTGGCTTCGAAGCTCAGGTTTCGAATTCTAAGGGGGTGCCCCCGGCGTTGTCAAGAGAAAAAAGTAAAAATCTTTTATAGCTCAGTTGGCTCAACGAGGATAAGAATATTTGTTGCATCTTTTTTTCGTGCGAATCTTACACAGATTTTTTTATCAGAAGCAGGCCAGAAATCAAACTTTGTTTTTGGCCCTGGCTCCATATTGATTGAGTACATTAAGCTGCCTAGAGAACCGTCAACGTGGCCGGCGTTGAACATGACGGCGGCTTCACCACCTTCACCGGAGACGAATCCAGCAGCACAGACCAATGTATTTGCGAACCAAGCCAAACAAGGTACATCATTTACACCCTTGAACATATTTTGATTTTGCCAAGTCTGGTTTACAACACAGCTTCCCATAAAAGAGCCTAGGTATTCGTAAGCCCAATCACCGACAACAGCTTCGTAAAAACAGGGGACACCTTCTCGCTGGACAACTTCGACTGAGTAGTTTCCTGGTGGTGGTATGAAACCGGGTGCTTTTTTACAATCGGTAATACCGGTGAAAGAAATGTAAGCGGCCAATGGAGTTTCACCGGGCGGCCAACAGTCTAAACAATCTTCACCGTATTCGGTTGGCTCTGATGAATGACCCATAATTTCACAGCTTTGGCTCTGCCATATGATTACTAGATAAGGTTTAAAACATTCGTAGTAGTAGTATAGCCTGTGAAATTGTGAGATTCAAGGGGTAAAAAATTTTCTCTACCCTGAAAGGGTAGAGGAAAATTTTTTAAAATTGTTAAAAAACCTGTTCGATTCGGTGTCAAATCGAACAGGCTACCAAGAACTGCTGCGGACAGCTGTTAGATCTTACCTGTTTGCGCACAGGATATCAACAATTTTGTTAACAGGTCTTTTCAACTTTTTCTATGGCGTTTTGACAATCCTCATCGTTCGGATGAGTGTAAACCTGTGTCGATGTGACTGATTTGTGACCGAGCATAACTTGTACAGTTCGTATATCGGTGACTTTCATTAGCCTGGTTGCGAACGTGTGACGGAGTGCGTGTGGATGAATCGAACGCCCAAACGCCGTCCGGCAGCAGGCGTTGACGATTCGCTCTACTTGCCGGGTTGATAGGTGTTTGTGAATACAGTTAATGTAAAACGCAAAGTGATCGGGTTCTTCCGGGTTGTAGTCCCAAACAAAATCAGTCATTCTGTCAATGGCGATTCGTAGTTTTTCACTCATAGGGATCAAACGCTCGATTTTGTTCTTGGCGATGGCGGCGTTGATCCTGACAGATTTGGCCGGGTGACGTTCGTAAAGAAGATTCGCAAGTCTCATTTGGACAACTTCACCGACTCTCAGGCCGGCGTCCAGCATAAGTAAGATCATTGTGGCGTTTCGAATGTCTTTTGCCCGGGGGACCTGCTGAGTGATCCTTTCTTCGAGCATTTTTGTAAGAGAGTGACATTCTGTTGGTGTTAAGTTTTTGATTGGTTTGCTTCCGTTGTTGGCGTGGTTTTGATTTCTGACATGCATAGTTCGAGCTCCTTTGTAAGATTAGTAATCGCTTTTCGGATTTCGTTCCAGTCTTGTAGGCGAAAACCCCTACGGCATTCTTCGTTTGTGAATGTGAACAGGATTACATGACGATGGGTTGTGTGATTGGTTGCTAAACACTGGAGTTTTTTTTTCCAATAACAGAGATGTAGCTTGATTGCCCCGGTGTCTACTGCGCTTTCCATTAGTCCTGCCGCGAAGCTGACGAGCGGTTCGATGTTCATAAAATCTCCTTTCTGATCTCAATTGCGGCTTTTTCGTCAGGGTTACATCTTCTGGCAGTACATATAAGTGTCGACGAGGGAGGACAGAACGTTTGGAGGATGTCACGCTCTTGGTCGTTGCGAGCGTCGATAAACAAGATGAGTTCGGCACCTCGTTTATCGGTTGTGATTTGTGTCATAATGAGCTCCTTTCTGCTAAAATATTCGAAAAAATATTCGTGGCTTCGGTAAACCGACATTTCAGTCTATCAGTATATCGGCAAAACGACTTCCTTGTCAATAGTAAAACGACATTTTTTTTGCGACATTTTTTCTGCTGAGTTAGAGCCGGTGCTGAAATTGAGTCGCACTTTATACAGAAAGCGACATTTGCGAATTTTCACAAGGGGTACTTTGGTATGGGTCGGCCCGACTTTTTCCATCCCTGGTGATTCTGGGACGAAAATAAGGCCTTTTGACCTCATCGACGATGGTCGATGAGGTCAAAATTTTAAAAAAACAGAAAAATCCCTTAATTTGGACGAAAATCAAAGAAAACGATGTTTTAAAAAAAAAAATTTTGCTTAGGTTGGGTCTGCGTAGTAGTGACTCCAAAAATTGACGGTACACTTGTTGTCTCTCATTTTGTTCGCTATCTGATGTGCTCCTGCCCTGTTAAAATGTGAAAAACTAAATCTGTATCTATCCCCCGTTTTGCGGTGTGTTGCAAATACGTAAAGTCTGCCAAAACGGCACTCGATTTGAACTCTATCCAGCATTTCTTTGATATCTTCGTCCATAAAACCACACTTAATTTTTTCCCCCTCTCGTTGATAAACGAGGGGGAAAAAATTTGTATAAAACTCGGTTCATCCCGTAAGGGATGAGTTCCTTTTGTAGAACCGGCTACGGGAGGACTACACGAAGGTTCGGCGATTGGAACGCAAATCGACGGCCAGACGTTGTTGGTCTGGCCTAGATTTGTAATCGCCGACTGCGGAGGTGCTTGAGATAACCGTCCCAAAAATCGTTTATCATCGTGTCGAAGTGCAACGAGCCGATGATATTTTTGGGACGGAGTGAAACTCATCACCGTTGCTAAGTCTTTGGAGAAATTGAGGCTCCAATTAGCAACGGTGATTCCTTCTCCACTCAAATCAAGCACGTTGTTACCAGTGCTTGATTTGGGTGGGCTTCTGTGGCCGGCCATTCAGAAGCCCAGGGGTTTGGGTGGGGGACGGGGTGGCTTCCACCCGAACCCTGTTGTTTGAACTGTGCCGACCACGGAGGGTCGGCACGCAAAACGAATTTTTCCACGGATGGAAAAATTCGTCCTTCTAAAAACTCAGAAACCGAACTTTGAGGTTTTGAGTTTGTGCGGCTTGAGTCGCATAACGCCCCGGTGACTGGGGAGAGACGGAGCCGGCAGCCAAAGAGGCAGCGACCCCCGCGGTGGCGGAGACGCCCCGCGGGGGAGCGTAGCGGAGCAAAAAAAATTATGATTATTAAAATTCTACAAATAATGATGTGCTTACTGCTTATGCGAATACTCCTGCGGATGTGAATGGGATTACATGTGCTTCGACTTGTACTTTTCCATGCACCGGCGCTACCAGCGTTGCGGGCCAATACAGAAACCCTCGGTTTTGATATGCGAAGTCCTCGACTTTGGACTACAGGGTTTTCAGTGTTTAGGTACCTGTTCTCGTTGTTCGTCGAAGTGGTGGAGTGTCAGACTATTTAATGCTCGATAAATATTTGTGCTTATGCAGATTGGGATGCTGCAGAATTGACGTGCCTTGTAAAATGCGTTCCTTTGGGCTGACTGTGCTGTGGATCGCTTTTTGACATGCCTCGGCTGCCGGCAACAATGATTACCTGAACCGTCTCTGTGGAAGTAATTGCCGGACAAACTGCCCGATATTTCAGTAATTCCGTTGCCGAATTTTAGTAAAGCCATAAAGCGAATGTACTTTACCGTTGTTTTTTCGTCAAGTGTAAAAAGGTGGGATTTTTTGGTCGGCGGCGGCTCAACACTCAACCTAAAACATCTCACCTCTACCTTATTGTCGGGTTAACCGCGATTTTAACGCCAAGAGTAAAATTTTGCGTGTTCGAGGGGGCTCAAGTTTTCGAGGTTCAAGTCTCGATTGTCGAGAGAGTTGTTGTTGCGATGATGACAGAGTAGTTCGGGCGGGGTTTCGGCTATCACCCTGTGCATAAGAGTAAATTTTGACTTACCGTTGTTACGGACCTTTCGCATTGCGTAGTATTTCGAGAAGGATTTTTTAGCGCACCATTTGAATTGTCCGACAGTTTTGAGTTGATGCGGCGATATCAAAGCGAACTTGCCTTTTGTAAGCGGTAGAACAACGGCAGGACCTAGATCTATACTGTCATCTGTCTGGACTATCATCGTTTTTTCTTCTTTTTGTGCGTTACTGGCTGAGATGGTCCGTTTTTAGATCGTTTTTTCTTGGTAACGTAGCGTTTGAACGCTCGGTAGTGTGCTTGTTTGCAGCGTGGAGTACAGAAACCGTCTCTATAAGTCTCTTCGTGGGACTTGTAGATGTTTCCACACCAGCGGCAAAACCAAATGTCTTTATAAATACTCATGTTTTTTGCGTTATCCTGTAGTCGCTGAGCTCCGTCACACGTCTGCCGATTTATTCCCAGGCCAGTAACGCAGAGATTGAGAGACTTGTCAAGTGAAAAAGTAAAAAAAAAACCGAGGCACTGTTATAGTGCCTCGGTATGCGTTAGAGCATCAGAAACGAATCTGGAGCGTTTTTTTTTCTTAACTTTGCGAATTTCCGGGTGTTTCGACTTTGACCTCGACATAACGACGCAGGGCGTTGTTCTCGCGTCGGCGTTTTGTTACGTTGTCAACTGTTGCACCGATTCCGATTATGCTGGCAAGCGATAGAGCAAGGCCGACAGGATTGAGCGTTCCACCCTGTGCCCATAGTGCAGCATGCTTGAAAAGCTCGTTACGAAACTCATCTTGTTTGTTGAGGTCCGCGAATCGCAGATCAGCAATTGCAAGAAAAGACTCGACCTCAACTTGTAGCTCAGATCGGCTGACTTTTGCGCTCGGGGTGGTGATTGATGTGACTTTGGACTCGCAGCCATGAGCGAAGATGAGAACACCAAAGCAAAGTAGTTGACCGATAACGATTCCGGTATTGTGGCTTGCGAAGTTCATAAATTCATCATATAGTTTTTTCATGGTATTCCCTTTCAGTGTTCGGGTTCCTCGACAAAATGGTTATTAATCATGCCGGTCACTTTAACGTTGGGTTTTTCAGCCAGTTTTTCTTTGACGAAGTTGTAAAGTGCTTCTCCCTCTTCTCGGTCTTCAACTTCTTTTCTGAGCGTTATGATAAGCTCCATTGTCTTGACTCCTAAAGTTTCATGATATATGCAAGTGAATAGTAGGGTGGGATACTGCTTCCCGAATCTGTTGTTCCAGTGACGGCGACTAGAGATGTTGCAGGCGGTCCCTGATCAGTGCCAACAATATTAACTCCGTCTGTGAAGCCTTCCGCGGTAAAATTTGCTGATGTGGTATGCTGGTGTGTGTTGCTGGTGAAAGGGTGTGTATGGTCCCAGGCTCCGCCCTCAGTATGAGCAGGTATAAGTGGACCGCCAGCAATGATAAATTTTAGTTGTAGATCAGGCGTGCCGTTTGTGCCGTTACATAAAGCCCATCCATCCGGAATATCAAGGTGTGTGCCGGACCACATTACAATCATACCCTTGAGGTACAGCTGTAACCATTCTTTGATGATGTCGATTAGCCATTCCATAGTTGTCTCACTTAAACGTGTTTCGCATGTGAAATATCATACCAGTTTGTTCCGTTGCATGCAAGGTTCCATCCACCGTATTCTCCGGTAAGCGTTTCATCCAGTCCTGCATGGAGAAAAATATCCTGATTACCTGAGCCGGCTGCGTGTTTCAGTGTTGCATTGTTGGCAGCTGCACATAGCCGGGCGATTTGAAGGACCTGTCCGTTGACTCCACCGATGAAGCCTCCGATAGTGATATCGTTGGCTGAGCAATCGAGAAAGAGAACATTTACATTTGAGACATCGACATCATCCTGCTGAGCCGGCCCAGTCGAAAATGTTCTTGTCGTGTGGACTGGTGGAAGCTCGACGCTGACGATTGGACCCCACGGTTCCCATTGTTTGTCCCATGTGATTCTTAGGTTTTCATCGGGGCCCAGGTATTCGAGTGTCACCCTGTCGGGCAAAACAACAATATTCGGTACCGTTAAGAGAAGTGTCCAGGCATCCTGCCAGGCGGAGACGGTGACATCTTTTGCGATGGCATCAACTTTGCAAACCCATAAATCATGAGCAGGCTTGACGGTTTGATCCATCGTGAACCTGAACGTAACGAATACGTTCAGATGATCGGTATCGAACTCATGTTCGATTATCGCCTTAGCTGCGTATGGCCGTGCTGTGCGTATAGGACACATTTAATTTTTACACGTCTGCGATGATTGTTCTTGGGGCAAGAGTCCAAAGCGTAGAGACACGCCCGGCTACAGTCAATAAGCGGGCCTGGAACCAAACTTTTTGGCCGAGAGCGAACGCAAAAACGGCGTTATAAGTGCCTGTACCTGCGGCACCTTCGGTAGGGTCAATGACATCCATGTATCGCCACGGACCTCCAAAAAAGATCCTCGATGCA
>DATKVL010000117.1:0-6120 GCA_035530115.1 Dehalococcoidia bacterium
GATACTTTGTTTATCCGGGATCGCCTATCTCGATAACGGAAGCGGAGATTGGGCAGAGAAGGGTAAATATTTTTGAAGTTGGGGGCCCGCCCAAGGAATACCTTCTTGACACACATCATTTTGAGGAAGTGCTTATAAAGTTTGATCCTTTTGGGGAGAAAAAACCTGTAGAGGAGGTTAAAGAACGGCTTGGAAAAGTTCACCCTCAAGCAAGCATCATCTTGACAATTAAGGGGTATATCGACGGGGAAAGGATTGGAATAAGCGAATCTGAACTTGTAAAACAAATAAAAGAAATCACGAAAGGGAAATGTGCAAAGGAACCGACTTTTGAATTCAGAGACATACACGTAATACTAGAAGATGACCTGTTCAAAAACTTCATGAGCAAACTCGAGCAATGTAGTGACGATGGAGAAAAGAAAAAACAGCTGCGTGATGTGGCAATAAGAGCAATGGTGGAGGCAAAGAGAAAGCCAAGAGCATGAAACTGAAAGAATTCTCAATAATGCGTTATGGTCCTTTACCAAATACGGGGAGAATTTCACTACAAAAGTTCAATCTATTTTGGGGTAAGAATGAAGATGGTAAGACCCTTACAATAGATGCGCTTGTGAAGTTGCTATTGGGGCGAAACATTAAGGATTTCGACCGTAGTATAGATCGGGTGGAGGAAAAACCAGAAGGCTATGTGATTATAGAAGACGACAAGGGGAAAGAATTCAAACTGCCGGAGCAAGGAGACTTAACAAAAGTCACAGATTCAAATTTAACCTCATCAGAATGCCGTAATATTTTTGTAATAAGGAATAGCGACCTCTCCATTGCTAGTGAAGGTGATTTTTACACTGATGTAACAGGTCGACTTACTGGCTTAAGGACCAAAGAGATCGCAAACATCAAGGAAGTGCTGAGGGAGAGGATAGGGAAAATAACACAGCAGACTGGTGAATTTAAAGATACTAAAGAAGAAAGATTAAAAACGAGAGTAGAAAATGCAAAAAAGCTCCTCGAGAAGGTTGAGACTTTAGCTGGGAAGATTGAAAAAGAGAGATTCAATGAGTTCGAAGAAGAATCTGTAAAGCTAAGTGAAGAAATGAAGAGGATTGACCAAGAGATAAAAGATCTTGAAGATGCAAGGAAAAGAAGGGAATACGAGAAGGGAAGAGAAGCACTGGATGCACTCACCAGTGCTTTAAAAGAAGTCGAAGGCTTGGGGATTTACAGTGAGGACGACAGGCAACTGTGGAGAGATTGCGAGAAAGTCATTAAAGATTACAACGAACGAAAGGAAGAATATCTTAGAGATCTTCGGGAAAAAGATGAACGACTCCAGGAGATAGGCGGGAAGTTGAGAGAGGTAGAAAGAGAATTCAAAATCTTCGAAGAGAGAAAGAAAAAGTTGGATGACGAAGTTAAACCAGAGTTGAGGAACTATGAGATAGGGCTTGGAGAGGTAAAGAGTAAGGAAACAAGGAACAAGTTCTATGCAGTGGCAGCAATAACCTCGGCAGTATTGTTAGCAATATCGATATTGGCAGTCGTACTAAGTCCTTCATTTGTTTCTTACGGACTGCTTGCATTGTTTCTAATATCAACCATCGCCTTTGCAGGGCTGAGTTTTGAGTTCACGCGAAAGAAAGCTCATCTTGCTGGAGTATTCGCAAGAATAAAGGTAAACATCTCTAGATTTGAACTTGAAGCAGAAAGTCCAAAAGAGATGCGTTCAAATATCCAGAAATTTGAAGAAAAATATGGGGAGAAGTCCGAGGAGTTACAAGAGCTGAGAGAGGAAAAGAGAGGATTAGAAGACAGAGTTAATGGACTCCGGGATAAAGAAATTCCAGGAATAGAAAGTAGGGTTAAGGATGCTGAAGAGAAGATGCAGGGGGTAAAAATAAAGTCCAAAGAAGACTCTTTAGAAAAATACGCTGAAAAGCTTGAATTAAGGAAAGCGCGCGAAATGACGGTCAGAGAGCAGGAAAGGTTTCTGAAAAGTCATTTTAAGGAAAGGGGCAAAGAATTAAAAGAAAATATTGCTCACTGGAGCGAAGAAGTTCAAAGACTTGAGGAGTATAAGGATAAAGCCAAAGATATGACGTATAGTGAGGCTACTAAATCAACACTGGACGGGGAAAAAGAAGAGTTTGTAAAGAAGCTCCGACAGGTGAACGACATGATTGCTTCTTTTCAAAAAGAAATGAAGGAAGTGGAACACGAGGCGATTGACATTCTGAGATTAAAAGAGCCGTTATATTGTGAAACATCAGTAGATTTGAAAGTGATTAAAACCGAACTTCAAAGGTTTAAGCAAGAAAATGAAAATAATAAGGACAATGCATTCAAAGTCATAGAAATCTTTGAAGAAATAGAAAGAGAGGAGACGGTAAAAGTTTCTGAGCTTTTCGGTATTGAGAGCCCCGTTTCAAAATATTTTAATGCAATAACAAATGGGCTCTATGAAGAGGTGCTCTTGAACCAAGAAGCAATGAAAATACAGGTCAAGCGGAGGGGTGGGAAGATATTGGAGGCAGAAAAGCTATCTGGAGGCGCCTATGACCAACTATATCTCTCTATTCGACTCGCTCTGGGAGAAAAGCTTTTGAAAGGCAAGAAAGGGTTTTTCATCATGGATGACCCGTTCATAAAAGCTGATCCTGATAGATTACAAAGACAGATTGAAACGCTAGAAAGAATCTGTGAATTGGGGTGGCAAGTCGTGTACTTCTCTGCAAAAGGGGAAATCAAAGATGCTCTGAAGGAAGATATCAAAGCAGATACCGTCAACTATGTTGAGGTTCAAGGAATATTCTCTTGAACCGATCCGACAATCTTGCACAACAGCGAATAGAGGAGAAATTCAATCACTCTCGAAGCTAAAAAAAACTCTGGGAGCCCATGGCGGCACTCAAGACCGGTAGTCAATTGAACGTGGTAGCCGATGGTGACAACAGATTCGTAATACATAATCTAGGGGGTAAAGGGTGCTCACATATGGATTTCGCGTGAGGTTCCGATTGCCAAGTGATACGGCGATTCAAGAGGACTCGAAAGAAATTGAACTCATGTGCCTTCCGGATGGGAGAGCGCTGATGCTCTGTGCAATCTCTTCGATTAAGATTTCTGACACTCATGACCTAGGCATACGTGCGGGTGGTTTCACGTCCGAGCACGAAGCTAACATTTATGGGCAGCGAACAAAGACTGCGTTGATGGTTTGTGGAGTATATTGTGGAATGGGAATTGATGTTGGCAGGGACAAGGCAACATCGGGTGTTGGAAAGAAACTGAGGGAGTCTGCGAGAGAAGCGGGCATTCTTCTACTCAATGATGTGCACGGCTTGAGTGTCTTCCCGGAGGATCTGCCTGTAAGGTTTTGCTCGATGAGCGCGCGCGTGGTCATCGGAGGGCCTACTGAGAGGTTTAAGCGAGAGTTTTGTCGAGCTTTTGAATCTGTACGCGACCTATCTAATAAGCAGATGCTATCACTCGAGTTATACGCCGCTTCCAAATTCGAAGTTTCACTAAGGGCACGGTTTTTGACATTAATAAGTGCGGTCGAGGCTCTCGTAGAGAGTCAGTCTGAGAAGCCTGAAATCGTAGGATTTCTGGATTATTTGATTAGAATTACAGACAAGCGACTTACAGAGCCCGATCGAGGATTGCTAACAAGCCGTCTTGGGGACTTGAAATCCAAGTCTATCTCAGGCTTGTGCAAGGAGTACGTAAAAGGATACCTAGGGGAAGAAGAAGCCAAATTATTCTCCTCTGCCTATGGCGTTCGCAGCAAGATTCTTCACGAAGGAGATGTGCCAGCAGGCATCGATCTTGGCAGCCTTTGTCCAAAGGTGGATGGGCTGGTTTCTGAGCTGCTTGAGGCGGTCTGCACAGTTTGAGATAAGACAGAGGCCTTTATTGGAGAAGAAACTGTAAGCTATCAGGGTATACATGAGCAAAAGATCAAGGAGGTGATTAAAAATGGGTTATATTTCTCCTACGTTAGCTGTAAGGAATGTGAAGCAAACGATTCAATTCTACAGAGATTCCCTGGGATTTAAGGTGGGAATGGCTTTCCCTGACGCTGACAACCCAGAGTATGTCGACCTATCTAAGGATGGGATGGTTCTCATGTTCATACCAGCTAAAAATGTGGGTATTGGTGCTAAAGAAAAACTGGGCATTGGTGTGAATTTGTATATGCAAATTAACGGGGATATTGATGAATATTACAGCGAATTGAAAAATAAAGGCGTTAGGATTGTAGTTGACATAAAAGACGAGCCGTATGGCATCAGGGACTTCACGGTCGAGGATATTAACGGATATAAATTGACGTTTAACCAGGTCTCCAAGGCTGTTAAGAGCTGTATGAGCTGCGGTATGCCCATAACTAAGCCTGAAGATTTTGGTGGAGGAAACCCTGAGAACCTATACTGCGTATATTGTTCGCACCCGGATGGCAGCCTCAAAAGCTATAAAGAGGTGTTTGAGGGCATGGTCAACTTCATGATGATGTCTCAGAGGATGGACAGAAAAACCGCTGAGAGCGCAGCCAAAGAGCGTATGTCAAAGATGCCTGCTTGAAGTGGCAGGGCTTAATTTATGCGTATTTGTCACTGTATTTTGATTCGGAGCTAAGAAACACAACTTCCAAGTCACCCCCCCTTTCCCTCTTCAATGGGAAAGCAAATAAGCTTGCCTAAGGGAAGTGAAGTTGACATAATCACTTGAGAAGCATATAAATGTCCTCTCCTAGCCAAAGAAGGCAAAGCGAATATATAATTAAGAATCATCAATGTTGGAGGTCTGGTCGAATATACTAAGGTCAAATTGGAGAGGTAAATAGTATGGAATTTGATGTAGCGGTTTTACCCGGCGATGGTGTTGGCCCTGAGGTAATAACCCAAGCGATAAAGGTTTTGCAGACCGTGGGTGAGAAATTCAGGCATAGCTTTCACCTCCATGATGATCTCATAGGTGGCGTTGCTATAGACACCCTGGGCACAGCTCTCAGCGATGAGACCTTGAAGATGTGTAAACAATGTGATGCGGTGCTGCTTGGCGCAGTTGGCGGTTTTAAATGGGATGACCCTCAAGCCAAAATTCATCCTGAAGATGGACTTCTGGCTTTGCGCAAGAAGCTGGCGTTATTTGCTAATTTGCGTCCTATAAAGGTTTTTCCTATGCTGGTGGATTCCACTAACTTTAAACCGGAGGTAATCAAGGGGGTTGACTTGATGGTGGTCAGAGAGCTTACAGGCGGACTTTACTTTGGTCAGCCCAAGAAACAGTGGCAAACTCCGGAGGGAAGGCAGGCAGTTGATACCCTGGCTTATTCCGAAGCAGAAATTGAGCGCATATTAAGGGTTGGCTTTGAGCTGGCTCGCAGCCGCCGGAAAAAGTTAACTTCGGTGGACAAAGCCAATGTTCTCCAGTCGTCCCGGCTATGGCGGCAGATTGCTATAGAAATTTCCGCCGATTACCCCGATGTTGAACTTCAGCATATGCTGGTTGATGCCTGTGCTATGAGGTTTATTCAGCGTCCTGCTGAGTTGGATGTCTTGGTCACGGAAAACATGTTTGGTGATATTCTCACCGACGAGGCTTCAATGCTGGCTGGTTCTATGGGCATGCTCCCCTCAGCCAGCTTAGCAGGAATTCCCAAGGTGAAGACCTTCGGCATGTATGAGCCAATTCATGGCAGCGCTCCTAGTCGAGCGGGGCAAAACCTGGCTAACCCTATTGCCACTATCTTGAGCGTAGCTATGATGCTCCGCTATTCCTTTGCGCTGGAAACTGAAGCCCAGACTATAGAAAATGCTGTCCTCGCTACCCTGGAGCAAGGTTATAGAACTTACGATATAATGTCGGAAGGGAAAACCAAGGTAGGCACGAAAGAAATGGGAGAGTTGATTGCTCAAAAAGTGAAAGGTTAAGGGAAACTTTCATGATAACAGTGCAGCTTTACGATACCACTCTAAGGGATGGTGCCGGACAAGAGGGGATTTCTTTTTCTGTCGAGGACAAGCTGAAGATTTGCCAGAAGCTAGATGAGCTGGGCATTGACTTCATCGAGGGTGGCTGGCCCGGCTCTAACCCTAAGGATTCTGAGTTCTTTGC
>DATKVL010000118.1:0-1288 GCA_035530115.1 Dehalococcoidia bacterium
ACCGAATCGGCGCGATGCTAACGAGTTGGCGCCAATACCAGAGCCAAGACCTATAGCAAACACCACGATATAGAATGGAAATGTTATGGTTATGGCGGCAATCGCCTCATAGCTGACCCGACCCAGCCAGAAAGTATCAGCCAGGATGTAGAGGGACATGGCTACCATTGAGACCATGCTGGGTGCACTCAGGCGCGGGAACAGCTTGCCCAGGCGTTCTGTACCCAGACGTGCGGTGGTTTCCTGAAGCTCGTCGTATTTATCTGTCTTCATTATCGTTGCGGTTGACCTTAGCTATGCAGGCCGTGACTATTCGACACAAAAAACCGATGCGATCGAAAGCCATGCAAAAACAGGGGCGCTTCTCAGCGCCCTGCTGTTTCCGCGTTATTTTACTCCTGCAATTGGGGTTACTGCAAATCATCCACCCACAATTCATATTTGTACTTACTCAATATGTTTAGCTAGAGCCAAGAGAGTACGGGCTGTGTCGAATTATGTTATATTCATGGCTAAACTGAGCCCGAGACATATAGAGAGGAGACTTATGAAAGTCATTGGATTAATCGGAGGCATGAGCTGGAATTCTACATTGGAGTATTATCGAATCATCAATGAGTTATTTGCCCGCAGGCTGGGCGGTCTTCACTCAGCCCGGCTGGTTCTTTATAACTTAGATTTTGATGAGATTAAAAAAGCTCAGCATGAAGGCCGCTGGGATGACACAGCCGGTATTCTTGTCGATGCAGGTAATGCTGTTAAGCGGGCCGGTGCCGACTTCCTGGTAATCTGCACAAACACTATGCACAAAGTCGCTGATGATGTAGAGGAGGAAGTTGGCCTGCCGCTACTTCACATTGTTGATGTCATTGGCGATGCCGTCAGGGAGCGGGAGCTGCACCGAATAGGCCTGCTGGGGACACGGTTTTTGATGGAGGGGCATTTCTATAAACAGAGGCTTCAAGACAGCTTCGCTATCGAGGTACTTGTGCCCGGGGAAGATGATATGGATACTGTCCATCATATTATTTACGATGAACTATGTGAGGGCAAGATTAAGGCCTCTTCCCGCCGTGTTTGTGCCGACATTATCAGCAAGTTGGTTGATAAGGGCGCTGAAGGCATTGTGCTCGGATGCACTGAACTGCCCTTGCTTGTCCGGTCTGGTGAGATACATGCTCCGGTATTTGATACTACTCGGCTCCATGCCGAAGCAGCAGTCAACCTGGCACTCGCTGAAGGTTAGGACCGCTGCCCTTATCAGTATATTGCTGCACATGTCTTCGGG
>DATKVL010000119.1:0-3043 GCA_035530115.1 Dehalococcoidia bacterium
GAAAGGCGTTGAGAACTGTGCCTATTGTCGTGAGTTTCCTTGTGTGAAGCTTACCAGCCTCTGGAAATCTGAGGGGATTACCAAAGCGAAAGCAACTCTCGAGGAAATAAGAAAAAAGCTTCGAGTCTGATACGCAGCAAAGTTGGCCTGGCGGCAACATGTGGCTGCGCTTGGCCCGGATGCCAGCAAGTTGGGGCTTCACTTCTCAAAAGATAGGATATATAAGATAGACGGGGCCCGGCAGGGGGACTCAAGAAATGCCTGAACTGCCTGAAGTAGAGACGATTAAGAACGAGCTTTCGCCCTGGGTCGTGGGGCAAAGCTTCACTCAAGTTACTATCTTAGATACCGAACTGGTGTGCGGTGGTTCTGCTGAAGAAGTCCGTCGCGGATTAATCGGGCAGAAGGTAGAAAGCCTGGGACGCCGGGGAAAGTATCTCATCTTTCACCTGTCAAATGGCAAGGCACTGATTATACATCTCAGGATGACCGGCGTCTTGCTGTTAAATCCCAAAGGGGTTGACCGCTATGCCCGGGCGGGTTTTCACTTTTCCAACGGCCACCGCCTGGTTTTCAGCGACCGGCGCCGCCTGGGGTTAATACGGCTGGTAGACGATGCCAACACTGTGGTCTGTAAGCTGGGCCCCGAGCCCCTGGATGAAAGCTTTACCCCGGGCATTCTGGGGCAAAGATTAAGCCGGCATCACATCCCCGTAAAAGCAGCGCTTCTCGACCAGTGTATCGTCGCTGGAATCGGCAACATGTATGCCGATGAAGCCCTCTTTGCCGCTCGGATTCACCCTCTGAGAAAAACAGACGCCCTGTCGCCTGAAGAGGTGCAAACTTTACATAATAGCATCTGCAGAGTTCTTGGGGCAGCCATCGGCAGCAAAGGCGCCAGTGTGGATACCTACGTCCGCCCCGAGGGCGAGCTGGGCACAGCTCATTTTGATTTTAAGGTTGCTCATAGGGGATGCGAACCCTGCCCCATCTGCGGCAGCGCCATTGAGCGGGTCCTCGTGCAAAACCGTGGTACCTACTTCTGCCCCAGATGCCAACCTTTCGGTTCCGGGCCTCTGATATAAAAGCCGGCAGCGGCTGGATTTGACCCAGCAACCAAAGGCTTATAATAGTCAGGCTCGGAAGCTGAATTACATAGCATCTTTGAATTCACGCTGCGATAACAAGCATCCAGAGCGTTGTGCCTCCAAAAATTGCCGGGAATAACGGCTGAAGAAGCCGCTATTCCTTCGTCTTGAACAACATCTCAAGAGGAGTCCCGACAGATTATGTTCCCACATTCTCACGCTCATCGCCAGCCTACTTATTCATGGCGTACTCGCCGTTCAAAGCGGAAACATACTGCTCCCATACACCGTTATATTGCTCGGGATTTGGAACTGCCTTAATAAGCATAATCTTGACACAATAGTCTCGTTGTGCATCCTTGGAACTATGATTGCCGTAGATTTGCATGGCAAATTGAGCAAAGTCACGCACCATGAAATCAAACATCTGGTTCACGATGTCTAAATCAACTCCGCCGATCCCGACCTGTTCGAGGATGAGCTGGCCGTACACAACAATGGAGAACATCTCGCCCAAAGGTAGAGACCACGAAGGGTCCATATCCTGGGCCTCATCCGGGCCCGCCTTTTCCAGCATCTCCTTGAAAATATCTATTTGCTTCATGAAGGCAGCCACATTGGGCAGGCCCTTGTTGGCCTCGAAAACCGGCTTGTAATCGTGGAACACAATTTTCCCCAGTCCCCTGGTGGGGCCCTGATTGAAGAGGAACAGGTCGTCTTTGTCCGAAAAGTCCGGGGACACCGGTGGATACTCGGCGGGGTTGAAGAAGTAGTTCTGCATGAATTTGCGGATGAGCTGGATGTTCACATGGACGGTTCCCTCGAGCTTGGACGGCCCCCTGATGTCGGCGGCTGCCATGTGGAAGTAGGTGTCCTTTTCAAATCCCTTTGCCGAAATCACCTCCCAGAGCAGGTCGATTACGTCTTCGGCCTGCAGGGTCACCTTCATCTTGCTCGTGGCATTGTAGAGCAGGTAGCGGCGGTCGTTCTGGCTGGAATTCCTAAAATAGTCGGAGGCGCGGCGCTGGTAGAGCTTCATACCCACCAGGCGCAGCCAGGCATCCATGAAGTTTTTCCGCGCGTGGGGCATGTCCGTGACCGGCATGCCATAGAGGATGCGGTTGGATGCATGGGTGATGGCCTCGTAGAAGCAGTGTTCAGCAACCCCGATGGATGCGGGACCGATGTTGAATTTGCCGACATTCACGGTGTTGAGCGCACAGTCCCAGGCATGGGAGCCCCGGGAGAGGATGTCGTCCTCGGTGATGGGATAGTCATGCAGGGCGAAGTTGGACACGTATTCCTGGTGGGAGACGACGTTCTTCTTGAGCTCGTAGGCCTTGTGGCGGAAGTTGGTGGCGAAGAAAGTGTAGTCGTCAGTGCCGTCCTTGACTTTGCCCAGAGTGGAAACCATTTCCGCTTCATTGCCGTTGCCGATGTAATATTTTTCCCCGTTCGCCACCCATGTACCGTCAGGCATTGGCGTGAGTGAGGTTTCCGTCGCATAAATGTCCGCGCCGTGGTCCTTCTCGGAAAGGCCGTACGCGAAAATCGCCCCTTCCTTGAGGAGCCTGGCTGCTTTCTCTTTCGCCTTTTCATTCTGACTCATCCAGATGGGGCCCAGGCCCAGGATGGTCACCTGGAAGCAGTACCAATAGCCCAGGCCGTAGAAGGCCAGGAGTTCGGCATATTCACTGTTACGGGCCGTATCCCAGCGACAGTCAGGATCTCCGCCGGCATATTCCTTGGGCGTCAGCAGCTTGGCAAAGATCTGCTCCTTGCCGATGAATTCGACAAACTCACTGTACCAGACCTTCTTGTTGTAATCATCGAGAATCCTGGCCTTGCCCATCTTTTCGAAGAAGGCAATCGTCTTGTTCATGATGGCTCTTGATCCTTCGTCGGCTATAAGGCTTTTATATTTTTTGGGCTGTAGTAGATAATTCATCATTACT
>DATKVL010000120.1:0-2477 GCA_035530115.1 Dehalococcoidia bacterium
GAGTATCAGGAGTTTTAACTGTAGAGTCTTGGATTATTGAAGACCCTAAAATGGATAAAGCTAATCTTTACGGCTTCCAATTAAAAAAAGGTACTTGGATGGTAAAGATGAAAATTGACAATGAGGAATTATGGCAAGACATAAAAAGTAAAAAAATAAAAGGATTATCAATAGAAGGATACTTTGCTGACAAATTTGAAGCTATGCAAAAAAGAAAGCCAACAGACTTAGAGATACTTTCAGCTTTAAATGAGATAATAAAAGAAAATAAGAAACAAGATAAGAAGCAAGATAAAAAGCAGACTAAAAAACAAAATCAAATAAATAAATAGCTATTCTATTATATAGTAGAAATTAATAGCAAAAAACAGCTAACAACGGCTAACAACGGCTAAACAAAAAAAACACTATGGAATTAAAAGAACAAATTTTAGTAGCTCTAGGACTTAAAAAAGAAGAACAAGAAGTTAACTTAGGGTGGCAATCAAAAGCAGAAGATGGAACAATTTTTGTTTCAACTTTAGATGCTTTAGAAGTAGGTGGTGATATTGCAGTTTTAACAGAAGATGGAAGTACAATTCCTGTGCCTGCTGGTGAGTATTATACTCCAGATGGTGGCTTTAAAGTAGTTGAAGATGGGGTTATTGCTGAGGTTTTAGAAGCTGAAGCAGTAGAAGAAGAAACTGAGGAAGTAGTTGAAGAAGAAGTAGTTGAAGCAGCAGAAGATGAAGGTGATATGGAAACTAGATTAGCAAGTCTTGAAAAAGCAGTTTCTGAATTAATGGAAAAACTAGCTGAAGATAAAACTGAATACAAAGAAGAAGAAGTAGAAGTTGAAGAAGAAGTAGAAGCATCAGAGGTTAGAGGCACTACTCCAAAATCAATTAAGACTACTGAGGTTGTAGAATTTGAAAGTTTAAAAGCTGAAAACGAAAGATTAAAAGCTGAACTATCTAAAAAACCTGCTGACTCACCAATTAACACAAATAAATTTAGTTCTGAAAAATGGGTAGCTACTAAAAAAGACCTTAGTAAAATGTCTCAACAAGATAGATTCTTATACAATTTAAATAGATAACAAATAATAAACAAATAAAAAAATAATTAACAATTAAAAATTAAAAAAAATGGCGTTTACAACAACATCAAATTTTTCTGGAAAAGCGGCTGGGTTTTACATTTCGGCAGCTTTAAAAGAAGCAAAATCGTTAGAATACCTAACAACAATAGAAAATGTTAAATTTAAACTTAACCTACAAAAACAAGCATTAAGTGGCGTTTTAGCTGATGCTACTTGTGATTTCACAGATGCTGGAACTCTTGCAATGACAGAAGCAGTTTTAGAACCAAAAAATCTACAAGTTAATCTAGACTTATGCAAGTCAACATTATTGGATTCTTGGGAGGCTTTACAAATGAGAGCTGGAGCTGGTGCGCCTCCTCCTGCTTCTTTTGATGACTATGTAATTTCTTATATGGCTGGAGTTATAGCAGATGGTACTGAGGGCGGAATATGGACAGGAACTGCTGCTGGTGCAGGTTCATTTCAAGGATTTGTAGGAACAGGTGGTTATTTATTAGCTGCTCAAGATGCTACAGTTGTACAAGTAGACAATGATGGTGGTGCTGGAACTGCTTATACTGCTGCTAACATTATAGCAAACTTACAAGATTTAACTGCTGCAATTCCTGCTGCTGTATATGTAAAAGAGGACTTACATATTTATATGTCACCAAAAACTTTTAGATTATACATTTCTGCTGTTTCTACATTAGGGTACATCAATGCTTACTCAATGAACAAAGAATATGATGCAGTATTTGAAGGTGTTAAAATAGCAGTTTGTCCAGGTATGAGAAATGATACTATGGTAGCTGCTCAAAAATCTAATTTATTTTTTGGAACTGACCTTTTAAGTGACTTGACAGCTCGTATAACTTTGCTCGACCTCAGTCAAATTGACGGAAGTCAGAACATTAGATTAGTAGCAAGATATTCAGCTGGTGTTAAACAAGGTATCGGGTCTGATATTGTTCTTATAGACTAGTAAATAGATTTAATAATTAAATACATAATAAACAATGGCGTGTGGAACTTTAACGAAGGGCAGGGGCTTAGACTGCAATAGAACGGCAGGAGGAATTAAGGCGATATTTTTTGGTGTATATGACGATTTTACTGACCCTATCAGCACAAGTGGTATTGTTCAATCTGCTGGTGAAATTACAGATATTGAAATGCCTGGTAAAGACCTTTACAGATATATACTCCCTTTGGGGACTGCTACAGTAAGTGAAAGTATTTCTGGCTCTACGGAAAATGGCTCGATTTTTTATACTCCTACTGTAACTATTATGCTTAACGGACTTAGCAAGGAAGACCAAAATCAAATTAAATTATTAGCAGCAACTAAAGTGGTTATATTTGCTCAATTAAATGCTCAACTATCAGGCAAAGATGTTATTATAGGACTAGG
>DATKVL010000121.1:0-4877 GCA_035530115.1 Dehalococcoidia bacterium
TCAGAGTTATGGCTTCGTTAACCTCATTTCCAAAGAGGAAGCTCGACAGAGAATTGACGAGGCAGAGAAAGCTGGACTGGTACATAACTATGCCAACAGCCAGGACAGATACATCGATTTACTGTGCAACTGCTGTGGCTGTCATTGCTTCTTACTTAGAGCAGCTAAACGTTCTCCGCTACCCAGCCAGTTCGTTATCGCCGACTGGGTCATAAACATAGACGACGATGCCTGTATCGGCTGTGGCGCCTGTATCGATCGGTGCTGGATGGAAGCCTTGAAAATGGATGGCGATTTGGGGGTACGCGATTTCAATCGATGCATCGGCTGCGGTATCTGCCGTTATGTCTGCCCATCGGACGCCATGAAACTGGTTCGCCGAGAAACCGCCTCCGTTAAAAGCTGATGTAGCTCGACCCCCAGATAGTAAGAGTTTTGACCTTAGAAGCCATCGTCTGGAATCGGGGAAATCGGCTATGGTTGTTGGAGGAATACTTGATTATATGCCAATCGCGATCCTGTGCCTAAGCCTTTGGAGAAGCCGACAGAGGCTAGACAACGCAGGAGATAGATGCTACTCTGTTATAGTCTAGAATAGGAGGTAGGAGAATGACTTATAAAAGGTACGATATCCTGACGGTGCTGGTGTGGGTGGTTCTGGGTGCTGCGCTAATAGTCCTTGGCGTTTTTCTAAGGAGGCCTGACTTCGGGGAAGCAGTCTGGTGGGTGGTAATGGGCGTAGGAATAGCGCTGGCGGTCGTAGGAATTGTCAGCATCATCTCTACTTCGAGACAAACTGTTGGGATGCTTTGTCCTCATTGTGGTGGGAAAATAGTGCCACGGGTGAAATCAAGCACAAGCCAACTGTATCTTTCAAAAGGAGAAGAGATAGTGGTGGTTTGCGCCGAGGAAGAGGCAAAAAGTCCGGAGGATTGAGAGGCACAGAAAGCGAAGACCTGATAATGTCATCAGGGTGAGCAGTTACTCATAGGTGGAATTAGTAAAAAGATTTTAGAAACGACTGGGAAGTAATTTGTGCGGGCAAGTCAATAGGCGGAGATAGGTTGTTTGTCGGTGATGATTCTTTTGCTTGCAGCTAACTGTTGGCGAATGTGTTTGGAGATGATAAACATGGCTTGATGGGTAGGGCCATCGTAAGATTTTAGCTTTTTTGATATTCTTGTTGAAATTCTGGTGTCAATTTCCTCGGGAGTCAATTCAGAGGGGTCAAGGCTTTGAGAAGCCGCGACAAAGCCCCATAAGCCCAGAAAGGAAGGTACATGGACCTGGTAGGGGCGGGCTATCGGGAAAACGTTTCTCAAGGTATTGGCAATGGCGGTGAAATTATCCAGGTTCCTCCATTCAGCAGGTTCAGCCTGCACTGACATAATGCCATCAGGCCCTAGTTTTTGTTTGACTATTTGGTAGAATTCCTGGGTGTATAGCAAGCGTGCCGGCCCTTGCTCTAAAGGGTCAGCCAGGTCAATAATGATGACATCGAACTTGTCGCTACTTTCAGCCAGGTATTTTCTGGCGTCGACGAAATGAAGCTCTGCCCTGGGGTCATCGAAGGCATTCTGGTGCCAGGAGGGCAAGAAGCGGCGACAAAGGCTTACAACCTCTTCATCAATATCCACCATGACAGCCCTTTTTACCGTCTTATGCGCCAAGACTTCCCTTAAGGTGGCACCCTCACCTCCCCCGGCAATGAATACCCTTTCTGGCTGGGGATGGGTAAGCATAGCTGGATGTACCAGAGCTTCATGGTAAATAAATTCATCCGCCTCGCTGGATTGAATCTTGCCATCGAGTACGAGACAGATACCGAAGCTGCCCGTGTTGATAATATCGATGGATTGAAACTTACTTCGCCCTGAATATATCCTCTCCTTAATGCTATGCAGCATAGTAAGGTCAGGACTTATATAGTCAGAGAACCATCTATGTTTATCTGGGTCGCTATCTTTCATTTTGCACACCCGACATGGCTATCCTCCACAATCCCCCTGCGAAGCTCGATTAAGGAGTGGCTTTTGGCCCCCAGCCTCTCTGTTATCAATCTGGCAGCCTTTTCCGGGTCTACATCGTTTCCACAGGTGAAAACGTCTAGGGCAGCGTACCTGTATTCCGGCCAGGTATGAATGGCAATATGTGATTCAGCGATATTGACCACTCCGCTCACTCCGTAAGGGGAGAAATGATAAAAGGACTCGCCCACTACGGTAGCTCCACTCTCAATGGCAGCTTCGTTAAGGCAATCTTTGATAAAATTTAAGTCATCCAGCGCCTCCTCATTGCAGATTTTTAGTTCTAGTAGCAGATGTCTTCCAAGCGCATGCAAATCACCTTCCCTCCTTTAGAATTTTAGATTTGTGATGGAGCCTTTTGGGCAACAGGGCAAATTTTATATAATGTCAATCCTTTTAGCAATACTCCAAGAGTTTCTGCTAAAATAAACGAAGGTAGGAACTATGTCGGAAAGGGAACAATTGGCTACTGTGTACACTGCCAGATACATGGAGGCGCAAATAATCAAGGGACGGCTGGAGAGCGAAGGTATACCAGTTCTCCTAAGCTACGAGAGTGCTGGTCTGGTTTACGGGATTACAATTGATGGGTTAGGTGAGGTGAAAGTAATGGTGCCCAAGCGTCTGGCTGAGGAAGCCAAGGAGATTCTGGGAGTAGGTGAATTTGCCAAAGGTGAAGAGGGAGGGGGTAATTAAATAAGTTCCATCGATTTTGCCCGAAGGGCAGTTTTGGTACTTAAATTTGGGGCATTAGACTTACAGCTTAGAGTTGTATTTTCGGTTTTTGATTTCTGATGACTTCAAGATTAGAACGCATAACTGAACAGCGGCTGGATAGCCTGAGCAAAATTCGGGCTCGCGGCATAGACCCTTATCCCCATTCCTATCATCCCAGCCACACTGTTCGGGAGGCGGTAACTCTTTTTGAACAGCAAGGGGATAGCTCTCAGGACATATCACTGGCTGGTCGCATTATGTCCAAGCGTTCTATGGGTAAGATTTCCTTTCTTGATATTCGCGATAGCTCGGGGAAGATACAGCTTTCTTTGCGCTACGACCTTCTGGGCCGGGAGAGATACGAATTTCTTCAGGATATTGATATTGGTGACATTATCGGGGCAGAGGGGAAGCTCTTCCGGACAAAAGCCGGAGAGCTCACTCTGGAGGTATCCGATTTCGCCATGCTCTGTAAATCCCTTCGCCCGCTGCCAGAGAAATGGCATGGGCTAGCTGACGTAGAAAAACGCTATCGGCAGAGATATCTCGACCTCATTTCCAATGAAGAGAGTAAAAGCATTTTTACTTTGCGCAGCAAGATTATCACTGCCATAAGAAGTTTTCTCGATGAGCAGGGATTTATGGAGGTAGAAACTCCTGTACTTCAGCCACATGCCGGCGGAGCACTAGCACGCCCCTTTGTCACCCATCATCATGCCCTTGATGAAGACCTCTATCTGCGAATTGCCCTGGAGCTCCATCTCAAGAGACTGGTGGTAGGCGGCTTTGACAAAGTTTACGAGATGGGGCGTGCCTTTCGCAATGAAGGCATTTCTGTTAGACATAACCCGGAATTCACCTTGCTTGAGTGCTATCAAGCTTATAGCGATTACAATGACATGATGAGATTGGTTGAGGAGATGCTCGTTTATATAGCTCAGGAGGCTCTGGGCAATACCAATCTTGCTTGCAACGGCAAAACCATTGACCTTGGTCTCCCCTGGCAAAGGCTTTACCTTCGTGAGGCAATAAAAGAATACTGTGGCATTGATTTTGAAGATTATCCTGATGCTGCTTCACTGAGGACACGGATGACAGAGATGGGAATGGAAGTCGAGCCAAGCAAAGGGAGAGGCAGGCTGATAGACGAATTGATTTCCACCTTTGTTGAGCCAAAGCTTATTCAGCCAACTTTCCTTCTGGATTACCCTGTAGAAATGTCACCTCTGGCCAAGAGGAAGCGAGGTGATGACCGGTTGGTAGAGAGATTTGAGGGCTTTGTGGCTGGCATGGAGATTGCTAATGCCTTCACCGAGCTTAATGACCCCCTGGAGCAAAGGGAGAGGTTCCGCCAGCAGCTAAAAGAACAGGTTGCCGATGAGGAAGTGGAAATCGCCGATGAAGATTTTCTTCAGGCTCTGGAGTATGGGATGCCACCTACTGGTGGTCTGGGGATAGGCATTGACCGCCTGGTGATGCTGCTTGCAAATCAGCAATCTGTTCGAGAGGTGATACTTTTCCCCCAGCTGAAGACAAAGCCCGAGCCCTGAGCGCAGAGAAGAGACCAATGCTTGATATTAAACTTATTCGTGAAAACCCTGAACTTGTTCGCCAGGCTCTGGAGAAAAGAGGCGATAGTTTTGCTCTCGATAGCATCCTTGAGATTGATGGGCGTTATCGCAGCTTGCTTCGTCAGACCGAGGAACTCCGTGCCAAACATAACGAGGCAAGCAAACAACTGAGCAAAAGCAAGGAAAGACCACCTCAGCTCATCGCCCAGATGCGTCAATTGGGAGAGCAAGTATCTTCCTTGCAGCAGCAGACCAAAGAAGCTAAGGCTAACCTTGATTCCTTGCTACTGGAATTACCCAATATCCCCCACCTCAGCGTGCCCTTGGGGAGAGGCGAGGGCGATAATGTGGTAGTGCGGACCTGGGGCGAGCCAAGGGAATTACTCTTCAAGCCCTTGCCTCACTGGGAGCTGGGGGAAAAATTAGACATAATAGATTTCCATCAGGGAGTGAAGCTCTCAGGGACCAGGTTTTATGTTCTCAAAGGGCTAGGTGCACGCCTCCAACGAGCGCTTATCTCATTTATGCTCGATGTCCATGTAAACGAGCATAGCTATAAAGA
>DATKVL010000122.1:0-8884 GCA_035530115.1 Dehalococcoidia bacterium
AAATGGAATGGCATAGAGCAGCTAAAGACAGAACGCCGCATGCACGGCCATCTGCGCCTAACGCCCCGTTCGAGCGAACACCGCTCGCTTCGCTCCCGGCTTACGCCCCTTCGGGGTGTCGCTCAACTAAAATACGTTAGAGCCCCCCACAATTCTGCTCTTTGGAGTTTTATCGTGCTGAAAATGACTATTGTCCTCTGCCTCTTCTTTCTGCTAGCCGCATTGATTTGGGCGCTGGGTCTGCGTCAAGATGATGAAGCCATTTTGAAATACTTGGTTTTCACAACTCAATTGCTTTATGGTAGTGCGCTTTACGACCTACTTAAGTCATTGCGAGCAATCCCGGCTGGTGACAAATTTTGGGTTTCCATGTTAAAGGTTGTAGGTGAGGCAAGCGCATGGATGCTAGCCGCCCTTGTATTATTGCTTCTCGCAGCAAAGGTTTTCTTTCTCGCCTATGTAGGCTTGTTTGGGGCAATCCTCGCCTATGGCTGCATATTTGTGCGTGTCCTGCCCAAGCTGCAACCGCTATATATTCAGGCTCAGAATCGTGTGCCAAAGTCCAAGCTCTAACCTTACATTCGAGAGGGACAGGCCAAAAGCGGCCTGCCCCTCAATTCCACGTTAGGTGTCGCCGATGCTACTTCTACAGATCAGCTTTGTGTCACCGGCTTTAATGCTTGTCGCGGCTTTACTCGTAGTACTTATTGCGAAAATAAGTGGGAGACCCATCGAAAGGATTGGTCGTCTTGTATGGACGAGCGCCGCCTTTGCTCTTGCCGGAGCGGTTGCTACGCTTGTTCTTACAATCGCAGAGATGATTTGGTACGAAAAGACCACGGGTTATAGCGCTGGTAACGGTCCGCTTGGGTGGATATTTTTTTATGGCCCATTGGGTGCTGCATCCGGGCAACTCGTGGCACTATTGCTGTGGTGGTTCAAAAATTCTGCCAGCGCCCATGACATCACCTAACCCATCATTCAACCCGGACTGGCGCAAAAGAGCGCCAACCGGTTAATTCAAACGTTAGGCGTCTCAAATGAAAGCCAGCGCGTATAAGTTCGCTTCCGAAGTAGATCAACAGATGGAAGCTCTATCTGACAACGACTATCACTGTAGAGTCGGGCGAGGAAAACGACTGAGGGAAGAACTGTATCCCTTGAGTCGCCTCGCGCTTCACTTCAAACAGCCGGGGCTTGAGGTTGAAGTACAGGGATTTGAGAATAGCGGCCGCGCTGATGGACACATCCGTATTACCGGCTTTCGTGAAAGAGAGTTCGAAGTGCAAGTCACCTATGCATCCTACGGCCACGAGGACAAGTTGCGTGCAAAACTGATGGTTTCAGAAGGCATTGCGCCGGGTGCTGGCGAAATCAGAGAAGATAAGAAAAGTGGGAAAATTATTGCTACCGGTGCCGCCGTAAAACATGACGAACACATCGCTCGTATCGCTTCTGCTATCGTAGAGCGCTTTCGCGCAAAACTAACCAAACCATACGCAGATGGAACAGTACTTCTTATCGCGTTCGAGGAAGTAAAACTCTGCGGCCGTACAACTTGGCAACAATTGCTCTCGACCGTCACTGAAAATGGCGGTGTATCTGGCAGCCCATTCGCCCGTGTCTATCTTTTCAATGGTGCAACCAATGAGCTACACAGAGCCGCCTAACCCTACGGTCAACCGGACGCTGCGCGATAAAGCCGCGCAGCGCCGGTTACCTTCACGTTAGGTCTTTCAATATGCGCGCCGCATTTGTACTTTTGTTCCTTCCCCTCATCTTTGGCTGCGCATCGTCGCCGACCACAACGTCGCAAGGAATTAAGGAGCAAGGGCTACCCATCCATGGTGAATTTTGTGGGCCGAATATTCCGACCCTAAAATCGACCGATAAGAGGTCGCAGCTTGCTGAACTACAGAGAATTCCACCAATAGACAATATTGACGCATCATGCAAACGTCACGACATTTGTTACGCTAAGCGAGGGTACTTTAATGAAGCTTGCGATAAAGCACTGATCGACGACATGCGTAACTTGCTGAGGTCAAATACCTCGGACACCTCCTGCCTTGCCCTGAGTTACGCAATCATTGACTATTTCAGACTCTCAAACCCGTCAAGTAGCACCATTGGGGGCTATGCAGATACCGCGATTTCAGGATTGGCAGTCCAAGGAAGCAATTTATGGATGTCCACAGGCGCAACGTTCTATCGAGGCTATGCTTCCTTTGCCGTTCTCATGTATTCGCCTGTTCTTCTTCTCATGGGCATGTCTCCCAGTCAAATTGGCGAGCTTGCGGCGGCGCCACATAAAGAGAGCGGTGCGTTTGACTATTATCCTAGTCGGTTCAAGAAATGCATCTTTGCCAATCAAAAGACCTAACATGGCGCTCGACCTCACTCCCTTCGGCCGCTGCGCGATAAAGCCGCGCAGCGCCTGTTAGCTCTACGTTAGAGAACGAATGAACATCGCCTATTTAGCCGACCACAAAGAAGTTATCCCATTGCTCGCTCAATGGTTCTATAACGAGTGGGCATATCTGCATCCAGAACGGACGCTTGCGGATGTAGAGCTGCTCATTGGAGAAAGAATAAACACAAACAAAATTTCAGTTGCATTGGTTGCCTTCGATAATCAAGAACTGCTTGGAACGGTGTGTCTCAAGGTTCATGATATGGATACACGTCTCGATTTATCGCCTTGGCTTGCTGGTCTTTATGTTTCGGCTCCAAGGCGTCGGCAAGGCATAGGGGCAGCGCTGGTTTCAGCCATTGAGAAAAAAGCCCACGAACTCGGGGTGGAAAAGCTATATTTGCATACACCAGAATCAGAGACTTTTTATTCGAAACTTGGATGGCAAGTTAAAGAAAGGCCACAGTACCATGGTTATCCTGTTAGCCTCATGCAGAAAAAAATCGTTCTCTAACCCTGCGCTCAAGCGGGACTGCGCAAAAGCGCGTTGCCCCTTAGCTCCACGTTAGGCGCCATACGGAATCTGAGTTGCATGATCTCGCAACTTGTAAAAATTCCCAGATTGAGTATTCTTGGAGCATCGGCCTAACCACATCCTTAAGATTGGGGTGAACTAACGCAGAGCACCCCGCGACCCGCTTCTAGTTTTATTAGGAACACACCGACAGCTACGGAGCCGATGGTTTCGTAGCTGTCAACTTTCCTCTACAAGGAGGTGCTATTGTGAGCGACAAAGACTATGAAGTAGATACGTCGAATGATACAAATCATACAGATATACCCGTACCTGATCCCTTACCGCCTTATGTACCCGATCCGGTTTTGCCGCCGATAACCGAGCCCATTAATGTGACTCCGAGTCAAGATAATCCGCCGCTGGGACACTATTTACATGAAATACCCACTCCCGGATGCCCCACATACGTGGTTAATGATGATCCGAGTGATGATCCTCCGACAGATGATCTTCCGGAAGATCAAGGAGAATAAGTCGTTAACACGACGACGGTGAAGCTTTGCGATTTCGTGCCCCAGAATTTCCGCAATTAAAGGGGCCAGCTCGAATAAAAAAAGCCTAACTAATCATTCAACCCGGACTGGCCGATAAAGCCCGGCCAGCTGGTTAATTCAAACGTTAGAACTTGGGGGTCTTTTCAATGCGAGCATACATCCCTCTCACTATCCTCCTACTCTCTCTCACCATGGAGGCATCGGGACAAGAACAGCGAGCTGGCGCCTTTGACAAACAGTTCCCAAGCACCTCTGATAAGGGGTTACCAGGCCAGCATGATCGTGGTGGCCTCCAAGCCTGTCAGGCTGACTTATCCAACCTGCGCAGACTGGCGGACGAGCAACGCAAGTACATTGAGTTGCTCGAGAAGAAGATTGAATCGCTTAAGCAACAGCCCGCAGCGCGGAAGGGAAGCAAACCGTGAATCAAACCGATCTCGATTCTCACATCCAGGCTGCTCGCGCTCAAGTCCAAGCTAGTGAAGCTTTGGTTGCACAACAGCAGCCAACTCAGACCGACGAGACTTGGTGGTCAGCCACGAACGCAATGACAATTAGCGTGGCTGTCTTGGTTTTCGGCATTTTCGTTTTACTTCTTGCGGCTTATCTGATCAGAATAGGGAAGAGTTCTGAATCGGTACTGCGCATCTTTGGTACGGTCCTGATTGTTGTGGTCTCTGTATTCCTTGTAGTGGCGGGCTATACGAGTACCCAAATTGCACCCGTCATGGGTCTCCTCGGAACGATTGCTGGGTACCTTCTCGGGAAGGAAACGACAACGAAGACCGAGAGAGATCAGAACAAAGAGGAGACAAAATGAGTTCTAACCACAACTTCGAGGGGACCGCCGAGAAGCTGAACGTTAGAGAATCAATCATGACCCACTACACCGCAGAAGTGCTTTGGTTAAGGGAAGAGCAGGACTTTCTCGACAATCGCTACAGCAGAAAGCATGTGCTTCGTTTTGACGGTGGCTTGGAAGTACCGGGTTCCTCATCCCCTCACGTTGTTTCCCTTCCGATGTCTGACGCATCGGCGGTGGATCCCGAGGAGGCATTTGTTGCCTCACTCTCAAGCTGTCATATGTTGTGGTTGCTGTCCATCGCAGCTAAACAGAAGTTCCGCGTTGATCGCTACTTTGATGCTGCGGTTGGCGTGATGGCGAAAAATGCAGAAGGCAAAATGGCCATGACCGTGGTCACGCTCCGACCTGATGTACACTTTTCAGGAGAGCGCTTACCAACGCGGGAGCAAATCAATCAAATGCACCATGAAGCTCATGAACAGTGCTTTATCGCTAATTCCGTGAAAACCGAGGTGCGTTGTGAGCCAGTTCTCTAACCCTGCACTCAAGCGGGTCTGCGCAAAAGCGCGCAGCCCCTTAGCTTCACATTATGCCCTGCTCGAAACGGAATAGGTATGATTGATTTTCTACTAAAAATACTTCCTGGAATTGCCACTGCTGTTTTGGCTTCGTATTTAACAGCCAGATGGTCAATGAGAAAGTTCTATTCCGAACAATGGTGGCAAAGAAAAGAACGTGCTTATATTGAAATTATCGACGCTCTATACGACCTGATTCAACATTGTGAAATTCAAAAAGAAGACTATGGCGCGGGTACTGGTTATAGTGAAGAAAAGGAAAGTGAGTTCAGAGAAAAGCATAACCAAGCCTATTGGAAAATTAAAAAATCAACGGATATTGGTGGGTTTGTTATCTCATCTAAAGCAGCGGACATTTTGAAGGAACTTCGCGATCGACCAAGGCTGGACTGGAATGAAAATCCATCGTGGGAGATATATGAAAAAGACTACGACTACTACCGAGATGCGCTAAATAAAATAGTGAGCGCAGCTAAGGAAGATTTGAATGCAAACAGGGTATAACCCTACGCTCAAGCGGGACAGCGCGAATAAACCCTCGCGCACACATTAGACCTCTGAGCGAGCCCATGGAGGAGTTCAAGTCACTTGAGACACTGCTAGACCCAGATGAACGCTGGGCTCACTTCGTCTTACGCGACCGCTCTACGAATGAAATCACACGCTACTCGTTGGAAGAACGATATCAGTCCGCAACGCAAATTCACCTGTCCTTTTCTACTCCTGAAGGCGTACAAGGCCAATTCAATATTGCCCGAATGCTTTGCGTCTACGCTTGGCTCTACTACCCGCTGCATCAAATGGCAGAACTGAAGGCATTCTCAACCGTTGAGATGGCACTGCGCTTTCGCTTTCCTGACACAAAGGGTGGCCTGCACAAGTTGCTTTCATTCGCGGTCGAAAAGGGAGTGATAGTCGACGAAGGCTTCTCACATATCGCGGTGAACCACTCTGACCCCATCCAGTACAGCAAACAACTACCTGGCTTAATGTCGTCGCTTCGAAACACCTTGGCGCATGGAAGTGGAATGCTTCACCCTGGTTCCATGTTCACCGTTCAAAACTGCGCTGAGATCATTAACCAACTCTTCCCGGAGGCCACGTGAGGTCTAACCTCTCGGTCAACACGGACCGCCTGCAAGCTGCGCTTGCAGGTTCCTTCTGCGGCTTCGCCGCTCCGGCGGACGGTTACCTCAAACGTTAGGGTTACATGGAAACATTACTCCCATACTTTCCGATCATCGGGCCTGCCTTAGCTGCATTTGTGGCAATTCTTGGTTGGGGCGTGTCGCATTATTTGAGCGTCAGCAAAGACCAAAAGACAAAGCAGCGTGATATGAGAATCCAGTTTTTGCTTGAGGCATACCGGAGGCTTGAAGCTGCTGCAAATCGCCCAGAATCTGGAAAGGAAGAACAAGATAAGTTTGAATCGGCGCTAGCCGACATTCAACTGCTCGGAACAAAAACACAAATCGAAGAATTGATGCGCTTCCTTGATCTGTGGAACTCATCAGAAGGCAATGCTTCAATCAATCCTTTACTTGAGCTTCTGAGAACACACCTTCGGGAAGAACTTGGCCTCGAAAAGGAAATTCCTGGCATCAAGATATTTCGCTTTGAGAATCGCCACCCTAACACGGCGCTCAAGCGGGACGCGGCGAAAAGTCGCCGCGCCCCTTAGCTTGGCGTTAGATTTCATGAAACAGCACTCCATTTCCCAAATTTTCGAGAGCACATTGCATGACTTTGAGAAAGCTCTCTCGAAGGACTCCGGTCGACCTGATGAAATCGGTGCCCCAAGAGAAAGGCAAGTACGCGATTTTCTAAGACTTCTCCTTCCGGAAAAAATTGGGGTGGCGAAAGGGTATGTAATTAACCAGACGGGTGATGTCTCAAAAGAATGTGACATAGTCTTCTTTAACAAAGAAACTTGCCCAAGGTTCATATTGGATGCTGACAATGATTTGAGGCTATTTCCCATTGAAGAGGTTTATGGTATTGCAGAGGTAAAATCAACACTTGATCCTGACGAATTGGAAAACGCGCTTTTAAAGCTGAATTCCATAAATAAAATATACCGAAATCGCTACGATCATATCCCAGAAGGTCATGAAGATTTGATGTTATGTGAGGGATGGCACGAGCCTTTTAAAATTGTCTTTAGCTATAAATCCGGCACGAAATGGGAGGATTTTGAGTTTATATATAGACTGCATGGCTTATATTCACCAGATGCAGTCTTTCTGCTAGACGAAGGTGCATATGTAAAAGCAACAGATGACACTTTAGCTAGACGCAATTCATTTTTCAAAAAAACCCCATTCCAAGTAAGCACGCGGGACGGCGATGTTTGGAACGAAATCGTTTCTCGATTTTTCTGTGAAGATAGATCACGACATTATGACGAGTTCCTTGTGTATGACGTAAAAGGCGCCATCTTACTGCTTATGATGTATACATGTATATTAGATGCAACGAAGAAGCTGACGCTACCAAATTATGATAGTGGGGATTACATTGTATTCTGGGCTGCACAATCTAACATTTCATTCAACAGGGACGGGCTAACGTCCGCCCGTTAATTCAAACGTTAGAACTCATTATTTCCATGACAGACGCCACGCAGCCGAATATCGCTCTTGAAGAGGTTTCAAGAGTTCTCGATCAAGACCCGTTTTGGGCTGTTCGAGCGAAAGCAATCCAGAGTTACGCATCTCTTGAGCAATCGCTATGTGGGTTACTTGCATCGGTCGGAAATATCGAGCCCGAAGTCGCTGGAATTATTTTCTTCAAAATATCCAGCACAGACTCAAGAAACAAGATCATCGAAAAGCTCTTTAAGCGAAGGCACAAAGGCCAGTACAACCTATTCATCAATTCCCTCATTGCGCAACTTCGGCCCATTGATCTGAAGCGAAACGAAATCGTTCATTGGAATACTGCGCAAACCATATCTGGTTCATCACCGTCCGATTGGTCGCTGTCTCTTATCCCGCCGAATTTTTGGGTACGCGATGAGAATTCCCCTTCGGTGGGCATTCAAGACTTGGTTACGTTCGCGCACAAATGCGGCTTTTACAGTCGGTTGATAAACATGTTGTCTCTTGTGCTTGATCCGCAGCACCAGGAGCATGTCGCATCCATTCGAGATACATGGCTTGAAATATTTGCTCAACCAATAACCTATCCGCCTCCAGCAACTCATCCGTTATCGCCGAGTCCTTGAGCACTTGATACCCGACCTCAATCATCGCTGGAGTAATTTTGACCATGAGTTCTAACCCTGCGGTCCACCGGACGCTGCGCGATAAAGCCGCGCAGCGCCGGTGACCTCCACGTTAGGGACGTTCCATATGAAAATTTTTTTTTACTCACTTCTTGTAGTGCATCTTGCTGGCTGTGCTGTTGCAACAGGGCCAAAATTCTCGTCGTTCGAAGATTTATCACCCAACACCGCCGAAATTTACATTATTCGCACTGAAGATGGGACGATGGGCAGCCGAATTGGCGCAATGCCGCCTATTACCGTGGACGGAAAAGAAATAGGCATTCTCAAAAGAGAAGGGTATATCAAGACAAAAGTGCATCCCGGCAGGCATATTGTGTCCACTGTACCTAACTTCATGACAAACTGGGATTTGGCACAATCCGTAGTACTCCAAACCACCGGGGGAAAGCGTTATTTTGTTCGTCTTCACAGTAATTCGGGTGGAACGCAGTTGAGAGGAAGCATGATTGTAAAGAATGTTGTGTTTAGTTTTCGTGAAGCAACAGAACAGGAGGCACTTCCATTTCTCCCCACTCTTTCCCTGTCCGAGTAAGCTCTAACATTACGTTCCAGCGAACCGCCCGCAAGCGTGCATCCGCTGAACTCAGACGTTAGAGGCTGGCCGTGGCGCATATAAATAGCCATACTTTTATATGGCAGTTAATGTGCCACTGTGCTAAACTGGTTTTATGAAGAAAACTCGGTTTGAGTGGGATACAAACAAGGACGCTGAAAACCAGGAAAAACAT
>DATKVL010000123.1:0-1534 GCA_035530115.1 Dehalococcoidia bacterium
TCTCCATAGCCAATGAGACCCAGGTAAAAGAGATTAAAGAGATAATGGAATCTGCTGTTGAACTACATGTTCCGGTCAAATGTGATGCGGAAATAGGAGACAACTGGGGAGAAATAAAATGAGTAGAATTGTATATCAAGATGGCAAACTCTATCTAAGTTTAACGAGAGATGAGGTTAAAGAAGCACAAGACAATTTAGGTAGACCTATTGAATTGGATATGGGTCAGTTAAAAGTATTTCAAGAAGATATTCACAAAGCGGCGATGGCTCATTGGTCTCAGGTTGAGATTCATCGAGAGATCAGAGCACATCAGAAGTATTTAAAAAGCACAAGTAAAAATAAAAAATAGCATTATATTCTCCACGAAAAACAAGGAGATAATAATGTTTAACTTAACTAAAAGATCAATGAATCACTTTCTTAATTTCTTTAAAACAAAAGAAGATAAAGATGAATCAATTAAAGATTTCTGCCAAGCAGAATACAAAAATGATTGGTATGCGGCCTACATGACATTTAAGCAAGAAGGCCGATTCCCAAATTTTATTAGAAGAACGCTCTAAGCGTTTTCAACGATTTCAGCTAAGGCTTCGCATCTCACAGGGGTTTGCGAATGCCATCTGGAGTCTTTCATTTGAGCCGCTGCTTCTTTTCGATCTCCATCGGAGAGTGCTTTCCACATCTTACGGAATTTAGAGACACCTGTTTCTCCTAATTGAAAAACCATTTCCACGATTACGTGCTCAATTTCTTGAGGTAATCTTTTATCGCCTTTATACATTTTACCTATTAACTGCTCTGCTCCTGCGCATGCTCTGTTTAAATCGATTAAAAATAAGTCTTCTATTTCATCTGCTGAAAGTTCTTCTTCTCTTGGTTTATATCCACCAGCTCCATCAGATACTAAATACTTTTCTATTTCATGATCTCTAATCAAATGGCCCACGGCAATGGTCCATTTTCCTAGCGTATCTTGATAGGCATGTGCTCTTGTTCCTTCATGGTCACGAACCCTAGCCTTTAGTTCATCAGTAATTTTTATTGTGTTCATTTTCCACCTATTCCCCAATGTACTTCATGAGGATCTTTTTCCTTTCTTTTTGTTGCTCTATATAAGTATGATCTTATTATATTTCTTAAATGCGTAATAAATATTCTCATATTATCGCACAGATAATATACCAGTTCCGTAAATATTGTTAGTCTTTTTTTGCATGTTATCTAATTTATCATCAACAGACCCACCGTCTTTAAATGCTCTTGAAAATTCAAAACCATATTGATCTCTGAAAGGATCCGCTTTTACTCCTAATTGTCCTCCGAAAATATCTTTTTCATAAGTAAAAGCAGGTTTACCACTTCTAATATTTTCCATACCAAACGTACCAATAGGAGTTTCCCCTAGACTAGATACTCTCTGTTGAAGATTTTGAATAGGTTGTGGTAATAAACTTTCTAATCCTCCGGCATACATTGGCTGAGTACCAGATACAGAGATAGGTTCATATCTTTTTGTTCCTTGCATATAAAT
>DATKVL010000124.1:0-18193 GCA_035530115.1 Dehalococcoidia bacterium
TTAACAGTATAGTATGGTATAGCTGAGTAGTTTTATGAGAGGAAAATATGCCTGTTGTTATTAATGACCAGACCTATTACAGAACAGTCGAGGTTTGCCGGATGGTCGGCATCAGTAGAAATACCCTTTTCAGGTGGTTGAGGGAAGGGATATTTTTTGATGTTGAGTACCGGGATTGGCGAGGTTGGAGACTATTTACCGCAGCTCAGTTGGAGACCGTTAGAACGAAGACCAACCACGTTACCGCGATAAATCAGAGCGGCTAAGGAGATGGACAGATGAAATCAATGAAATCAACGGTCGAACGAACGAATGAAGGGGAGGTGTTAAAGATTCTGAGTGAGCAAGCGCCAGTTGGAGTTTGCATCATGCAGGATGGAAAGTTTTGCTATGTCAACTCCAACTTCCCAATCGCCATCGGCTACACGGCAGATGAATTGGTGGGCAAGGATCCCTTGGAGCTTATCGTTCCCGAAGATAGGGAGATGGTCAGGGAAAATGAAATAAAGATGCTGAAAGGAGAGCTCATTTCGCCATATCAATTCAGGGTGATTCATAAGGACGGTAGCATTAGGTGGGTTATGGAGGTAGTTAAATCCATCCAGTACCATGGGAGACGGGCAATTCTGGGGAATTACATGGAAGTCACCGAGCGCAAGCAGACGGAGGAGGCGCTTCAAGCCGAGAGGAATAAGCTGCAATCACTAATAGATGCCATGGACTACACCCTCACCATACAAGATCCAGAATATAACATTATTTATCAGAATGAGCCGTCGAGGATAGCTTCTGGTGGTGACCACCGGGGGGAGAAATGCTACCGAGCTTATGAAGGCAGAGAGACGGTGTGCGACGGGTGCCCGGTAGAAGAGGCATTTAAGGATGATAAGTCACACACTGCGGAGAGGAGGACGGTAATCTCGGGGGAGGTTGCCTTCTGGGAGAATACGGCTAATCCCATTAGAGACGCCAGGGGTAAGATTGTCTCCTGCCTGGAGCTAGCCCGGGACATTACCGAGCACAAGCAACGGGAGCAAGCGCTGGCTGATGAAGCGACCCGCCGACGTCTCCTCGTTGACCAGTCCCTGGACGGGATAGTCGTCCTTGATGTTGACGCCAAGGTAGTAGAGGCCAACCAGCGCTTTGCCGATATGCTGGGCTATACCCTTGAGGAAGTCCGTGAGCTCCATACCTGGGACTGGGATAAAAAATTTCCCCCCGAGAAAATACTGGAAATGGGGCGGAGTATTGACGAGAAAGGTCTCCACCTGGAGACAAAGCATCATCGCAAGGATGGCTCCGTCATTGACGTTGATATCAGTATCAGCGCGGCTATGTTCGGGGGGCAGAAGCTAATCTTCTGCGTCTGCCGGGACGTCACCGAGCGCAAGCAGATGGAGGAGGCACTGAAAGAAAGGGAAGAGAGGTACAGGGAGCTTGCCAACAGCATCACCGACGTCTTTTTCGCAATGGACGAGCATCTGAGATATACCTATTGGAACAGGGCATCGGAAATCCTGACAGGAATTCGGGCGGAGGATGCGATTGGGAAATCCCTCCGGGAAATTTTCCCGGACATGCCTTGGCGGAGAAGGGCGGAAAAGGTGTACCGTAAAGTGCTGAGGACGCAGCAGCCCCAGACTTTTGTGAATGATTATGATATTGACGATAGGCACTACCTCTTTGAGATCAGCGCTTATCCCTCCCGAGGTGGCATCGCGGTTTTTGTCAGAGACATCACCGAGAGCAAGCAGGCGGAGGAAAAGCTACAAGAGTCTGAACAGAAATACCGCCTGCTATTCGAAACTTCTCTGGATTGCATCGCCCAGATAGATAGAGAAGGAAGGTATCTTACTGCGAATCCTGCGACGGCAAAAAGCCTGGGAGTTCCCCTGGAAGAACTGAATGGCAAGCCAGTGTCCAAAGTGGTGCCGAAAGAGGTTGCGCAGCTCCGATTGGGAATAGTGAGGAAGGCTCTGGATGAGTGGCAACCCCAAATTTTCGAGGATGAAAGAGCGGGAAGATACTTCCACCACATAGTTATCCCCACGAAAATTGCAGGACAAAAAGAGGTTGTCCAGGTGATTACAAGGGATGTCACCGAGCGCAGGAAAATGGAGGAAGCACTGCGACAAAGCGAGGAAAAGCATAAAGCTTTGTTCGATAGCTCGGTCATCGGCATGTTTGTTATGGATGCTGAAACTATGAAAATAGGGATGTGTAATCAAGCTGCTGCGAAAATGTTTGGATTTAGTTCGGTAGAGGAAGCCATTGGAATAAATCCGGTTGACTTCATTATTCCGGAAGACAAAGAGAAAGCTCTCGAGATTGCTATAAAGGAGATGTTTGAACAGGATTTGCGGAGGACTCACGAGTATCGGGTGGTAAATAAAGATGGTATAGAAGGATGGATAAGTGTGACGGGTGCGAGGATTATGCATGAGGGCAGATTAGCGGGTCTAGTTTCAATTACAGACATCACTGAGCGTAAGCAGGCAGTGGAAGCGCTGAGGCAGTCTGAAGAGAGGTACCGGACTATACTGGAGGAGATGGAAGATAGCTATTTCGAGGTTGACCTCGGCGGACACCTCACTTTTGCCAATAGTTCGACGTGCCGCAACCTGGGATACTCCAGGGAAGAGATGATTGGAATGAGCTATAAAAACTTTACCGCTGAAGATGATATTGAATCCGTATTTCGAGTCTTTAATGAGGTGCACCAGACCGGTGTGCCAAACAAGGGCTTCCCCTGGAAAATCATCCGCAAAGACGGGAGCTATGGGTTTGTCGAAGCATCGGTCTCTCTTCTGCAAGATGACAAGGGCGAGATTATCGGGTTCCGTGGCGTTGGGCGTGATATCACCGAGCGCAAGCAGGCAGAGGAGAAACTGCGACAAAGCGAGGAGAATTACAAAATTTTGTTCAATAGCTCAGTCATCGGTATGTATGTTCTGGACGTTGAAACTATGAAAGTAGTGATGGGGAATCGAGCTGCTGCGGAAATGGCTGGATTTAGTTCTGTAGGGAACGGCATTGGAATAAATCCGCTTGACTTTGTTATTCCAGAGGACAGGGAGCAAGTTCTGGAGATTGCCACGAAAGAGTTTGAACAGAACTTGCGGCCGACTCACGAGGTTCGGGTAATAGCCAAAGATGGCGGGATAGGATGGATAAGTATTTCGAGTGCGAGGATTATGCATAAGGGCAAATTAGCGGCTTTAGTTTCTTTTACAGACATCACCGAGCACAAGCAAGCAGAGGAGGCGCTGCGGCAAAGCGAGGAAAATTATCGAGTTTTGTTCGATAGCACGGTCATCGGCACGATTGTTCTGGATGCTGAAACTATGAAAATAGCGATGGTTAATCAAGCCGCTGCGAAAATGTTTGGATTTAGTTCTGCAGAGAAAGCTCGGGGAGCAGACCCGTTTGACTTCGTTCGTCCGGAAGACAAAGAGATAATTTCTAAGATTGCTGCGGAGAATTTGTTTGAGCAAGACTCGCGGCAGACTTACGAATTGGGGGTGGTGACCAAGGATGGGAGAGAAATATGGATAAATGCGACGGGTGCGAGCATCATGCATGAGGGCAAATTGGCGGGTTTAATTTCTTTTACAGACATTACTGAGCAAAAGCGGCAAAGTGAACGGCTTATGGTGACTGACCGGCTGGCTTCCCTTGGCGAACTGGCAGCCGGCACCGCCCACGAACTCAACAACCCGCTCACGAGCATTATCGGTTTCTCCCAGTTGCTTATGGAGAAAGAAACCCCTGACGACATCCGCGAGGACCTGAAGCTTATCAACAACGAGGCTCAGCGCGCCGTCAAAGTAACGAGGGATCTCCTTACATTTGCCCGAAAGCACGCACCTGTGAAGCAGCATAACCAGATAAATAGCATTATTGAAGACGTGCTGGAATTACGTGGTCATGAACACAAAGTAAACCATATCGATGTCGAGAGACATCTTGCCCCAGACCTTCCTGAAATCATGGTTGATTATTTCCAGATGCAGCAAGTTCTCCTCAACATCATTATCAACGCCGAATATTTTATGACTCAGGCGCATAATAAGGGGACTCTGACCATTACCACCAAAAAACAGAACAGTAGCGTGGTGATTTCAATCGCTGATGATGGCCCGGGTATTCTGCCGGAAAATCTAAGGCGGATATTTGACCCCTTCTTCACCACCAAAGAAGCAGGCAACGGGACCGGGCTTGGTTTGAGCATCTGCCACGGAATAGTGACCGAGCATGGCGGGCAAATATATATCAGGAGCCAGTTGGGTAAGGGAGCTACCGTTTTTGTCGACCTACCCATTAAGAGTCGCGCCCATATTAAGAGTATGCTATAAAACAAGCTGACGCTAACGAGAAAGGTATTCTAGTGGTTAAAGATGAAAAGGAGCTAAAACAATGACCAAAAAAAAGGTCTTGACTGAGGAGGAGTAAGGGTATGCTTGACGAGCAAGAAACATTGCTTATCGTCGATGATGAACCTACGATCAGGAAGCTCCTTCGCCGGAAATTATCAGGAGAAGTCTACCGGTGTGAGGAAGCGGGTACTGCTGTGCAAGCCCTGAATATGCTGGCAAACAGCCCGATTGCTCTGGTTATGCTGGATATAAAGATGCCCGGTAAATCAGGAATCGAACTCCTACCGGAAATAAAGTCAGGCTACCCTGACACAGCGGTTATTATGGCTACGGCTGTTAATGATATTAATGTTGCCGTTGAGTGCCTGAAGCAGGGGGCTGATGACTATGTTTGCAAGCCTTTTAACCTGGATGAGGTTTCCCTGAGCGTCCAAAGAGCTCTCGAGAAAAGGAGTCTAAAGCTCGAGGTCAGGGATTACCAACAATTCCTGGAGGAAAGGGTTGAGGAGCAGACGGGAGAGATTAAAAAACTTTTCCTTGGCGCCATTGAGGCACTGGTATCCGCCCTCGAAGCTAAGGACAGGTATACTGGTGGGCATTCCCGCCGGGTGACCGAAATAGCGTTAGCTTTAGGCAATGAACTTGGTCTATCTGTAAAAGATATGGAAGACTTGCGCTGGGGAAGTTTACTCCATGACATCGGGAAGATTGGGATTCACCAGGTTATCCAGAATAAACCTGATAAGCTAACATCTGAAGAGTACGAGCACATTATGACTCACGCTCATGTCGGCGCCTACATTGTGAAGCCGATGGTTAATGGAAAAATAAGCGAGATGATTGAGCACCACCACGACCATTATGACGGCAGCGGACTTCATCAGGTTATAGCGGGCAATGACATACCATTGGGAGCCAGAATCATAGCTGTAGCCGATGCCTTTGATGCTATGACATCTGACCGACCGTATCGGTCAGCAATGTCTATTGTGGAAGCCATAGACGAAATTAAGCGCTGTGCTGGCAATCAGTTCGACCTAGCTGTCGTTAACGCACTACTTAAAACAGCCGAAACGGCGACGATATAGGCTCGAAGTCTGCGAAGCAGTGTGCCTGGTAGTTATCCCCGGAAATACGGAGGTTTCAATGCACAATGACACCCACCCTGTTATTACGAGGAGCTGAAGATGTGGCAATCTCATTGCGAAGCTGGAGCCTGCTATAGTTGGACTGAGGAACCTCGCTTAGAGATTGCTTCGTCGCTATCGCTGTTCTCAATGACAAAAAAGAAATGTCACTAAGGTACTGAATGAAGACAGCATCTTGACACATAAGCTGACTCATGGTGATAATTGTGATGTTATGGCAGGTAGCTTAGATGAAGATGTAGAGAAATTAAGGCAAAGCCTTAATGGCTTACCCCAACCCCAGGTAGCGCCTCCGCTTATAGTGGTCAGTGGCTTGCCAGGCACAGGCAAGTCTTTTTTCTGCCGTAAACTGGCTGAAAGGTTGTCTTTTCTCATCTTAGCAAGCGATACTTTGCGAAAAATCCTGTTCCCCTACCCCCAGTATAAGGAAAGTGAAAATAAGCGGCTTTTCTCTGCTTGCCATGTTCTCATCGAAGAGCTTTTAAGGAAAGGAATACCTGTCATTTTTGATGCCACAAACCTGTTGGAGCACCATCGAGAATATTTCTACCGCGCTGCAGAAAGAACGAGGGCAAAGCTCATCTTGGTCTGGGTTGAAGCTCCCACCGAAGTGGTGCGGCAACGCCTTCTTGCCCGAGAAGAAGCAGCTGTGTCTCAATATAACTCGGAAGCCGGTTGGGAAGTGTATAATAAAATGAAGCCTCGAAGGGAAAAGATTTCTCGCAATCATCTTGTTGTTGATACCTCGCAGGATATTACTACCGTAATCGATAAGATTGTGCGAGCAACAAAGAGATAAGCGCAAAATTTCCTTTATTAACCTCTTCAATTCTTCATCCAAATAAAGTAAAATAAATGTTCTAAAATTTACACATTTTAGGGAGACGAATTTTGGAGATTAAAGTTATAGTTGGCGACATAGCTCAAATCGAAGCTGATGCCATTGTGGTAAATCTTTTTGAAGGTGTGGAACAACCGGGCGGCGCTACTGCTGCTGTGGATAAAGCTTTGGACGGAGCTATTAGTTCTCTCATCAGTCGAGGTGAAATTAAGGGTAAGTTTGGAGAAGTTAACATTGTCCACACGTTTGGGAAACTGCCAGCAGGGATAGTAGCTATTGCCGGGCTGGGCAAGCGACAGGATTTCAATGTGGATAAAATTCGCGGGGTAGCCGGAGAATTTTGTCGGGCATTACGTAAATTGAATTGTCACAAGATAGCTACAATAGTTCATGGTGCTGGCATAGGTGGTATTGAGCTTGAAGCTTCGGCTGAAGCAATAGCTGAGGGCGCTCCTCTCGGGCTTTATAGCTTCACCAAATATAAGAAGCCTGAATATGAGGATATCGAAGAAATGCTGATAGTGGTAAGGGAAAAGGAAAAGGTCCCAATCCTGGAGCTGGCCATTGGCAAGGGGAAGTTGGTAGCTTCAGCTACCAACGCGGCTCGAGATATGATTAATGAACCAGCTAACTACATGACACCTAGCCAGATGGCTGAAGCAGCTAAAGAAATAGCTAGCAAATATAATTTAGAGTTCAAAGTCTTTGACCGAGAGGACATGGAGGCGATGGGCATGGAAGCACTCCTGGGGGTGGCGAAAGGAAGCAACCAGCCTCCCAAGCTAATAACTCTCAGCTATAAAGGAGATGAACGTTCTGAAAAAGCCCTTGGCTTTCTGGGCAAGGGCATAACTTTTGATTCTGGGGGAATCTCCATTAAGGCATCGGAGGGGATGGGTGAGATGAAGGATGACATGGCTGGTGCTGCTGCAGTCATGACAGCGCTAGGGGCTATTGCTCAGTTGAAACCGAAGATTAATGTCACCGCCATCATTCCGGCTACCGAAAATTTACCCAGCGGCACCGCCCTGAAACCAGGGGATGTACTGAAGGCGATAAATGGCAAGACCATAGAAGTGATAAGCACCGATGCCGAAGGAAGGCTTATCCTGGCTGATGCTCTGAGTTATGCTCAGAAACTTGGTTTGTCTCCCATAATAGATTTAGCTACTTTGACCGGAGCTTGCCGTGTTGCTTTAGGCACCCTTTATAGCGGTGTTTTTGGCAATGACCAAGACCTGATAGATAAAATCCTCAAAGCTGCAGAAAAAACCGGGGAGAGAATGTGGCAAATGCCCATGCCTGAGGAGTATAAGGAGCAAAACAAAAGCGAAATTGCCGATGTTAAGAATACCGGCAACAGGTATGGCGGAGCCATCACCGCTGCCCTCTTCTTGGCTGAATTTGTTGCTAATACCCCCTGGGTTCATATCGATATAGCTGGCACTGCTTCCTCGACGAAGGAGAGTGGCTATATAATAAAGGGGGCTACTGGAATCGGCGTCAGAACTTTAATTGAATTAGCTTTGAGCGAAGCAAAGAATCAGGAGGCCATATGAAGGTAAAATGGTTGGGGCATTCTTGTTTTTTAATTACCTCCAGGGGTGGTCTAAGAATAATTACCGACCCTTATGCTGTGGGGGGAGGTATTAATTATTCTCCCATCAAGGAAACTGCTGATGTCGTTGTGGTGAGCCATGGACATGACGACCACAGTAACGTTTCTGCAGTACAAGGGAAACCTGAGGTGGTTAAAGGTGACGGCAAAAAAACTGCCAAAGGTATTCAGTTTAAGGGCATCGCCACTTATCATGATGCCTCTCAGGGCAAACGAAGTGGACTGAACACCGTCTTTTGTTTCACCATAGATGATATAAAGCTTTGTCACTTGGGTGACTTAGGGCATATGCTTAGTCCAGAGCAGGTCAATGAAATTGGTGCCATGGATATACTGTTTGTTCCTGTGGGTGGCTTCTATACTATTGATGCATCTGTAGCTAGCCAGGTATGTGACCAATTAAAGCCGAAAATAGTTATTCCCATGCATTTTAAGACGCCCAAGTGTGCCTATCCCATAGCCGGTGTTGAGGATTTCCTTAGAGGCCAGAAAAATGTGAGAAGAGTGGGGGGTAGTGAAATGGACTTCGAACGAGAAAGACTTCCGGCTGCTACTGAAATCGTGCTATTGCGACCGGCTTTGTAGTTATTGAAATTTGGTCGCTGATATGAAGTCAATGATTGTCAAAGATTCGGATTTTGTGTTTACTCCTCCCCCACAGCTTGCTTGGGCAAGACGAGTTTTGATCAAACCCTATGCTGGTTATTCCTTCCCGTACCCTGTAACTACAAGTCCTAAACTACTGAATGCTATTATTAGAGGTATTAGAAAAATTAGCAATGCAGATATCCTCATTGCGGACGGGACTCCTAGCGGTGAATCGATTTACCCAATATATCAAGCTTTAGGATATAACTTTCATCACGTCCTTATGCTCGATATCAGGGATTCCATTTTCATAGAGGTTCAGAATCCTTTATCTCAATTCCATGCTGTGGAAAGTTTCTGGGTACCCAATGTAGTGTTGCGCAGCGACTTCTTGATCAGCGTTACCCCTTTTAAGGTTTGTGGTAACTCTGGGCACTTCAGTGTGGCAAACCTTTTGAGTCTGTTGCCGGTAAGCAAGTATCAAAATGGCAAATCGGGTGGTTGGGGAGCTCTGTATGAGTTGGGCATTGAGAAAGTCCTTGCTGACCTCTACTTCACCTTGCCTTTCGATTTGGGCATTATCGAAGCCCATCAAAAATTCTTCTATACTGATGACCCCACGAAAGGGGAAGCAGAGGATTATGGGAAAATCTTGGTTGGCGAACCTTATGAAATTGATCTTGAGGCTTCTCAAATAGCTGGAGTTAACTGTGGGCACTTAGGATTGATTAGTGAGGGTAGGATTCAACTTGAGGACTAAGAAATTCAAAAAGCAAAAATAAAAGTGTAAAAATTAAGAAGTTTTGCATTTTGAGTTGTCATTTTGATTTTTAAGCTTTGACTTTTAATTTTCCATTAATATCTTATACTAAAGTTGGTGAACTGCCCTGAATAGTCCGACCAGTCTATTTCCACCCTCTTAACCCAGGCTCCTGGCGTGCCCACCTTAATTTGCTCTAGTAGTCTATCCAACTGTGGCTTCTCTCCTTCAGCTTTGATTTCTACGGCATCGCCACTGGCAAGGTTGCAAACATAGCCTTTCAAACCTAGCCCCCTGGCTATATTTCGAACGAAGTAGCGAAAGTAAACACCTTGCACCCGTCCATAAACTGTAGCGGAAAGCTGTGCCATATCAGCCATCTCGTTACTCCGAGTTGCCCTCGTCATTCTCGTCTATCCTTGTCATCTTGAGCCACTTTTTGTCATTCTGAGCGAATGCGAAGAATCTCTATGGGATGGATCTTATCCAGCCGACTTAGCCCTGCTTCTTGGGCTAAAGATAATGCCTCACGGAATTCTGTGGATGATATTCGCCGCCCTAAACTTGGAATTTGAAAAGCATTGTAGCAAGGACGGTATTGAGCCATGATATTGACATAGGTGTTGCGGGAAATTTCTTCGCTGAGAAAATTTACTATCCCTTTTGTTCCTGCTAAACCATGGGGTAAGACCAGGTGGCGAACCAGGAGTCCTCGTTGAGCCACTCCCTCCTCGTTTATCTCCAGGTCACCTGTTTGCCGATGCATTTCTTTAATTGCTGCTTTATTTATCTCGGGATAGTTTTCAATGCCCGACAATTCTCTAGCAGTCTCATCATCGTCATATTTCATGTCAGGCATATAAATATCGACAATGCCGTCGAGTATCCTCAAGGTCTCCACCGAGTCATAGCCACCGCTGTTGTATACTAAGGGGAGATGCAAGCCAGACTCCACTGCTAGCTCCAGTGACTCCAGAACTTGAGGAACTACGTGGGTTGGGGATACCAAGTTTATGTTGTGGCATCCTTTAGCTTGAAGGGAGAGCATTATGTAAGCTAGCTCTTCTTTGCTTACCTTCTGGCCTTCGCCTAGCTGGCTAATGGAATAATTCTGGCAGAACAGACATCTAAGGTTGCAGTTAGTGAAAAATATAGTACCCGAACCACGTCTGCCCACTAATGGGGCTTCCTCGCCGAAGTGAGGACCATAGCTGGACACCTTTGCTTCGCGGGGTGTGCGGCACTTGCCCACATCGGCAGCGAGGCGATTCACACCGCAACTACGAGGGCATACGGAGCAACTCTCAAGCAAAGATACAGCTGCGTCTATCCGCTCCCTTAGCTTGCCACTACGGTAAAGCTCCAGGTAAGCTGCCAATTTAATCTATTCCTCGTACTCTTCAGCGGGCTTCCTCTTTTTCTTGATTACCTCTGTCTCCAACTGTGGCACGAGTTCCGAAATCGGTTTGCTTTTCTGCGTCCCCTTCTTGAGTTTCTTTGACTCTCGCCGTCTATAATCTCGTCTACCCATGGCTACACCTCAGTTTTTCCCAAGCTGCTCTTGCTGCTTGGCTCTCAGCAGCTTTCTTACTCTTCCCTGTTCCTCTCCCCAGTGCCTCCCCCTTTACCAGGATTTCAGCAGTAAATTGTTTATTGTGGTCAGGACCAATAGCTTCCACCAAATGGTAAACTGGGGTTAACTTCTTTTGTCTCTGGATGAGCTCTTGCACTAATGCCTTGTAGGTTTGGGTTGTCTTCCCTGCCTTTATTTTTTTCAATTCCGGCTTGAGCTGCCTGAGAATAAACCTTCTGGCTTTGGCTAGCCCCTGGTCTAAATATAAGGCGCCGAGAAGTGCTTCCATAGCGTTTGCCAAATTGCTCGCCTTCGTCCTGCCTCCGTTTGCTTCCTCACCCTGTCCTAACAAGAGCCAGTCACCAAGCTTGAGTGAAGAAGCTAATTCAGCCAAGGTATCACGGCAAACTAGCGAAGCACGAATCTCAGTTAGTTTTCCCTCAGGTAAGTTGGGAAATTCTTCATACAGCTTTTCCGCTACAATGAAGTTAAGTATGGCATCACCAAGAAACTCTAAGCGCTCGTTATTCGGCCGGGCGAAGCTGGGATTTTCGTTAAGATAAGATGAATGCACGAAGGCCTGCTCCAGTAAAGATTCCTGATGGAAAGATATTCCTAAGTTTTTCTGGCAATCGTTCCAATCAATCATTTTTGAAATCAAGTATAGCAACAAAGCTTAGCTAGCTCAACCTGTCACTCTGGTTTGTGCCAGCCATCTTTCAGTCCGTGGAAAGTGTGGGTAAACAAAACGCACTTATGTTGCCCGAGCTCCATCTTTTTAATAGGACTTGAAGGACTTGTATGCCCACTAGTTGGTCTTGGCACAGATTGGGGGAACACGCGCAGACCACGGCTGTGCCTTTTCAAGTTGTCCAGCCAGACGTAGTAGGGTTGCTTCATCGCCATATCGACCGACAAACTGCATACCAATGGGCAGCCCATCATCGTTCCAGTAGAGCGGAACTGACATGGCTGGCTGACCTGTAACATTAAACAGCGGCGTATAAGGCATGAACCCGAAGACGTGTTGGGCAAGAACATCTATTCCGCTCAGCGTGTTAATCAACCGACCGGCATTGAGACTACCCAGCAACTTTATGGTCACAGCTCGTATCCCTTTTGGTTGGAGCGCACCTGTAGCCACGGGTGGCATGGCCAACGTTGGAGTCAGCATGACGTCGTACTTTTCGAAAAACTCACCAATTTGTCGAGCTGTAAGTTGGGCCAAGTTAAGGGACCTGGAAAACTCAGGTGCCCGGCACTGCCTGCCAAGCAAGCCGAGTGCCCATGTGCTGGGTTCAAAATCCTTAAACGAAGCTTTGCGGTTCAATAGCACCTCGGCCTCCTCAATTGTGGCTCTAGTTTCGACACAGACTATCGTCAGAAAGGCCTTGGCAAAGGCTTTGCCGTCTATTTGAGGTGCTGCTCCTATTACCTCATGGCCGAGGTCCTGGCATAGTCTAGCCGTCGCCTCTAGACCCTTCACACAATCTTTGTCAACAATGCCACCAAGAAAAGGCTCTGAGGTAAAGGCGATTCGCAGCTTTCCCGGGTCCATGCCAACCTCACTGAGGAAAGGACGAACCGGTGGCACGGCATAGTAAGGAGCCCCGGTATCTGGTCCGGCGGTGGCATCCAGCATGGCAGCACTATCACGAACTGAGCGGGTTAAAACGTGGTCACAAGTTAAGCCACGCCAGGCTTCACCAAAATCAGGGCCTATTGGGTTTCGCCCCCGGGTTGGCTTGAGACCGAACACACCGCAGCAAGAGGCTGGCATTCGAATCGAACCACCACCATCACTGGCATGAGCCAAGGGGACCATCCGTGCGGCTACAGCGGCGGCCGAGCCACCACTAGAACCACCTGGAGTACGGCTCAGGTCCCAGGGATTGTTGGTCGGGCCAAACAACTCTGGCTCGGTTATTGGCACTAGCCCGAACTCTGGCGTGTTAGTCTTGCCAACAACGATGATGCCAGCTGCCTTAAACCGCTTGACCAGCTCACTATCATGGTCTGGTACAAAGTCCTTAAGGAACCGACTGCCGTTCGTCAGGGGGACTCCGGCATAAGCCATTAGGATGTCTTTCATCAGGAAGGGAACACCCTTGAAGGGACCATCTGGCAGGTCTCCATCGGCAGCTTTTCGAGCCAGTTCATACATCTTGTAGATTACTGCATTGATCCGTGGATTGAGCCTTTCGATGCTATTTATTGCCTCTTCAACCAATTCGCTTGGCTTGACTTCTTTCTTTCGCACGAGCTCAGCCAGGCCGAGGCCATCATATTTGTCATAGTCATTGAAGCTACTCATCGTAACCCTCCTTGTCTACTTTCGCAGAGGCAGTTCAGCGATTTTGCTTGATGAATCAAGCAACTATAGAAATCTGGAAACATCATATCAGTTCGAACTGTGCCATGACAATCACCGGTTATCGAGGCTTTGCGCGCATAGCGAAGAGCTAGCGTTTGCTTTTGGGTAGGGAAGCTTATCGTCATTTTTTGCCTGGTATATTTCCACCAAATTAGAGTCTGTGTTGTTCTCCCGAGATCCAGCCTCTATCGCTCTTTGGGGCTTCCTCCCTTCAATGCTATAATAGTGCCTGAGTCCTCATGGATATCTTAGCCACGCTTAATCCCGCCCAGAGAGAAGCTGTGGAGGCCATCGCAGGGCCCGTACTTATTCTGGCTGGACCCGGCAGCGGCAAGACCAGAGTGATTACCCATCGCATCGCCTATCTGATTAAATCTTGCGGCGCTAGCCCACACAACATTATGGCGGTTACCTTTACCAACAAAGCTGCCCGAGAAATGAAAGAGAGGTTGGAACAACTCCTAGGGCAGGCAGTAGAAGCCTTGACCTTGGGCACCTTTCACGCCATTTGTGCTCGAGTCCTCCGTCGTGAGGGCAAAGCCATCGGGCTTGACTCAAGCTTTGTTATCTACGATGAAGATGACCAGCTAAGCCTGACAAAACAAGCTCTGGAAGAACTGAATCTCGACCCCAAGCAATATGCTCCTCGGGCTCTTCACTCAGCCATCAGCGCTGCTAAAAGCCGTCTTATTGGCCCTAAGGACTACGACCAGCGGGTTAGCAGCTATTTTGAGGAGATAGTTCACAGGGTTTATCAACGCTATCAGCAATTGCTCAGCCAGAGTCGGGCGGTGGATTTCGACGACTTACTGATGAAGACGGTGCAGTTATTCCAGGACCATCCTCAAATTCTCAACAGATACCAGTCAAAGTATGTTCACATTCTGGTTGACGAATTTCAGGACACCAACATCGTCCAGTACATGTTGATGAAGCATCTGGCAGGAAAATACCGGAATCTGTGCGTGGTCGGCGACCCCGACCAATCTATTTATTCCTGGAGATTCGCTGATTTGCGTAATATCCTGAGCTTCGAGAAGGATTACCCCGAAGCCAAAGTAGTGTTTTTGGAGCAGAACTACCGCTCCACCAAAACTATTTTAGATGTAGCCTCAGACGTCATCTCAGCAAATGTCCAGCGCAAGCCCAAAAAGCTATGGACGGAAAACGAAGACGGAGCTTCGGTAACCGTTATCGAAAGTTATAATGCCGAGGAAGAAGCTCAATCTGTGGTCAACGAGATAGAGAAGCTTGTTAGCCAAGAGCAAATATCTCTCAAAGATTGCGCCGTCATGTACCGAGTTAATGCTCAATCACGGGCATTGGAGGAAACTTTCCTGAGGTATGGTGTGCCTTACAGGCTTGTTGGCGGCACGCACTTCTATCAACGAAGAGAGGTTAAGGATATCATTGCCTACCTCAGACTCATTCACAACCCCCAAGACAACGTTAGCCTGATTCGGATAATAAACATCCCTGTAAGAGGCATAGGGCAGCGTACCCTCAGCCAGCTTCAATCCTGGGCAAAAGCTCATGATTCCTCCCTTTTCGAGGCTTTAAAACAGGTGAGTCACAATGTCATTACCGGCGAAGCGAAGCAATCTCTTCCCTCGCGCATTGTCCAGGCTCTGGCCGGATTTGATGCTGTTATGGCTGAGCTCATTGCCCAAAGCCGTGAGCTAAGTCTTTCTGGTTTGCTGGATGAGATATGGGAGCACACCGGATATAGAAAATATATTCTGGACAAGGAAGATGGGGAAGATAGATGGGAGAACATAGTGGAGCTGAAAAGTGTCGCTAACGAATATGATGAACTCAACCCCGAAGAGGCTTTAGCCGAATTTTTGGAAAAGGTAAGCCTGGTATCGGACATAGATGAACTGGATGAAAAAGCTGACGCTGTGACTCTGATCACCTTACACCAAGCTAAAGGATTGGAATTCCCCGCGGTTTTTATCGTTGGCATGGAGGAAGGGATTCTCCCTCACAGAAAATCGTTCGACGACCCGGAACAAATGGAAGAAGAGCGTCGTCTTTGCTATGTGGGAATAACCAGAGCCAAGGAGCGACTCTACCTTCTACGCAGTTACCGTCGAAGCTTATTCGGCGGCAGCACGGCAAACCCCCCATCCCGCTTTCTCCAAGATATCGCACCCAACCTAATAAGCCCAAGAGGACTATGGGAGGAGAGCCCGACTCCTGTGACTAGTGCCTACTCCCAGCCTTCATCTCGGCCTTCTAGTGCCCTAGCGCTAAAGGTCGGTGACCATGTCCGTCACAGCAAATTTGGCCCTGGTATAGTGATGAATTGCCTTCCTACAAAGGATGACCAGGAACTGACCGTAGCCTTTGAAGAAGCGGGGGTTAAGAAGCTCCTGGCCAGCCTGGCACCCCTGGAAAAAATCGAGAAAGATTTCGATTTCCCCGCATAAACTATTGACAAAATACACGAAACCGTGTAAAATAGAATGTAGATGTCGATTAAGGTTTTAGAGCTGGAGGTCGTTTCTAAGATCGCTGCTGGGGAGGTGATTGAGAGGCCAGCCTCGGTGGTCAAGGAGCTGATAGAGAATTCCCTCGATGCTGGAGCCACCCAGATTGCCATAGAAGCTCAGAGTGGTGGAGTGGAGCTAATCAAGGTAAGCGATAATGGGACAGGTATTCCGGCCTCGGAGCTAGAGCTTGCCTTTCACAGGTATGCCACAAGCAAGATCGGCGATTTAGACGACTTGGAGAAAATCTCCAGCCTCGGCTTTCGGGGCGAAGCCTTGCCCAGCATTGCCGCTGTTGCCGAAGTCGAAATCCTCACCCAAACATTCTCAGACCCAATTGGCAGCTACCTGCATTTGAGAAAGGGCGAAGTGGTCCGCAAGGAAGGCCGAGCCAGACCCAGAGGCACCAGCGTAACCGTGCGCCGATTGTTTCGCTATTTCCCCGCGCGACTTAAGTTTCTCAAATCGGTAAATACCGAAAATAGTCACATCGCCCATTTGATAAGCCAGTACGCGCTGGCTTTTCCCGAGGTTAAGTTCAGCCTGGTTCTTGATAAACGCCCCAGCCTACGTACTACAGGCAATGGCGACCTGCGCGAGGTGGTAAGCGAGATATATGGTTCAGAGCTAGCTCAAAGGATGCTAAGGGTGGAACAAAAGGACGGTCTGGCTAAAGTCGGCGGCTTAACAAGCCCACCTTCCTTAGCCCGTTCTAATCGCAACTATCTCAGCTTTTTCGTCAATCGAAGGTGGATACGCAGTCCCTTGCTAACTCGGGCAACTGCGGAAGCCTATCGTGGCTTACTTATGGATGGCCAGCATCCCATGGCGATAATCAATATCTCACTACCGGCTCAAGAGCTTGACGTCAACGTCCATCCTGCCAAAGCCCAAATAAGGTTTTGCCATGAGCAAGCTGTCTTTAGCAACGTACAGAAAGCCATAGAGGAGGCACTAGCCAGGACTCCTATAGCCAGCTCGAAGGCTGTGCCCTTCTCAGTCAGCTCAGGGCAGTGGCAGAGCCCCCGCATGATAATGGATAACGAGCCGGCTTTTGTTATTGCCCAGCTGCCAACCATGGAATTACCAGTTTTGAGGGTACTGGGGCAGCTAGCCAACACCTATATTATCGCCGAGGGACCCAACGGACTTTATCTCATCGACCAGCACGCTGCTCATGAGCGCATACTTTATGACCGAATTTTAGCGCAGTGGGCACAAAAGGAAGTTGAAGTCCAGGGATTACTCCAGCCGATAACCATAGAGCTTAGCCCCAGAGAGGAAGAGACACTGAGAACTAGTAAAGAGTTTTTGGCTGAGTTTGGTTTCACCATTGAGCCTTTCGGGAATAGAAGCTATGTGATACGCGCTATACCGGCACTAATGGCCAGAGCGAATATTATTGAGATAATAAGTGCGCTGCTTGATAATCTTGCCAGCAAAGAAAGTCCCAATCCATGGGAGGAAAAGATAGCCCAATCTTTGGCTTGCCATGGTGCTATCAGAGCGGGACAGCAGCTAAGCAATGAAGAGATGCGGGAGTTAATAAAGCAGCTAGAGCAAACCAAGCAACCGCGCGCCTGTCCCCACGGTCGGCCAACCATGATTCACTTAAGTTCTCATCAACTAGAGAAGGAATTTGGCAGGATAAGCTAGTCCCTCTGGCCCCGTCAGGGGTGGTAAATTTGGGATTTGCCTCGGGTTGAAGGCTGCTTTGTGTATCTTCTAGATGACATATTTTCTGGATTGCCGGTGTTATGGCAATATTCATTCCTTTCATAGCCCGGTTTAACCTTCTTCAAAATAATAATAAACGAGCTATATTTTTAAAGTTTTTTTGGTTAGACCTTAAGCTCAAATCGAAACGTTACTTTGCGACCTAAGTATATGTTAGAATAAGCGAGATTCGTTACCATCTTTGAATTACCTGGACAAGATTTTCACTCGGAGGTACATATGATCTACTGGGCTCAATTACTGCATTTCTATCAACCGCCGACCCAGGTGCCGTTGGTGCTAAAAAAGATATGCGACGAATCATACCGCCCTCTACTCCAGGTCTTTGAAGAGTATCCCAACGCTCGGGTAACCATAAACTTCAATGGCGTCCTGACTGATATGCTGATGGACTGCGGCCATAAAGATGTAATAGATGGCTTCAGAAACCTTGCTGATAATGGCCAGCTTGAATTCACCGGAACCGGCAAATATCACCCTATTCTCCCTTTGATACCCAAAGAGGAAGTAAAGAGGCAGATAGACCTTAACACACAGACCAATCGCCGCTTTTTTGGAAAGGCATATGCACCCCAAGGATTCTTTCCCCCAGAGATGTGCTACAGCCAAGACATTCTACAGCCTATTATCAAGTCAGGTTATCGCTGGATTATTCTGAGTGGTATTGCCTGCCCCGCGGAATGGCC
>DATKVL010000125.1:0-3715 GCA_035530115.1 Dehalococcoidia bacterium
GCCTGACATACTGGTAAACAATGCTGGAATATATCCTTTTAAGAATTTCTTGGAAGTAGACGATGCTTTTTTTAGCAAGGTGATGGACATTAATTTGAAATCAGCTCTCCTGATGTGTCAGCATATGATAAAGAGCCGATTGAAGAAAGGCGGCGTCATCATCAACATTGGCTCTATCGAGGCAATTATACCTTTCGTAGAAGGCATGGCTTCTTATAGCATAAGCAAGGCGGGAGTCATCGCTCTGACCAGATCTCTGGCGAAGGAATATGGCAAAGACGGTTTTAGAATAAATGCAATCATACCTGGCGGAATAATAACTCCGGGAACAAAGGCCGTGGCCAAGGAAATCACCCAGCTCCGGCTGAGCCTGCTTAGAACTGGCGTATTGTTTAGCACCAGGCTGCCACTCAAAAGGGGCGGGCAGCCGGACGAAGTGGCTCGTATTGCTGTGGTTTTAGCCAGTGATTTATCTAGCTATGTTCACGGAGCGCTGATACCTGTTGACGGAGGGTTCTTATCGGCATAGTGTGGGCGGGAATCGGGGTCGTTTAGCAACTCGAATCGTTATTGTAGGCCGTTTTCTCCGTTTGTCATTGGGTGGTTGTTAAACGCCTCATATTTTGCCAAAACGGCGCTGGCGGCGTTTATATTCAGAAAGCGCTTCCTCAACGTCCTTATGACCAAAATCAGGCCATAACACTGGAGTGAAGTAAAGTTCACTATAGGCAGCCTGCCAGAGGAGAAAGTTGCTGAGGCGGCTCTCACCACCAGTGCGTATGACCAAGTCGGGGTCGGGGATGTCAGTGCAATATAGATACCGGACAAACACAGACTCATCTATATTGTCAGTGGGAATACCAGCGTCAGCGATACGACTGGCTGCCTGGACAATTTCATCGCGTCCGCCATAATCGAAAGCGAGGCAAAGCGTAAGGCCGGTATTATTTTTGGTGAGTTCGACTGCTGCTTTCACCCTTTCCCTCAGTTTCTGAGATAGCCTGTCCAGCCTGCCCAGATGTACCAGCCGGATATTTTCTTGATGAAAAGCCTGAGTTTCCTGGTCAATCTTCTTTGCTAGAAGGCCGAGTAAGCCTGCGACCTCTATCCTCGGCCGGTTCCAGTTCTCTGTAGAGAACATATAGAGGGTCAGGTATTTTACTCCGCAATCGGCAAAAATCTTCACCACCGGGCGGATATTCCCACCACCAGCATTGTGCCCGGCAAGCCTGGGTAAACGACGTTTCTTTGCCCACCGGCCATTGCCATCCATGATGATGGCGACATGCTGGGGAGGATAATTTGTTTGAATCATAAACTAGCCTCACGAGAAAGGAGATGCCTCATTTTCATCAAGGGATAAGCGGAGCTACGTCTCAGGACAGACAAAATTAACCTGCTGTGCCAATCGAAGGAAAAATCGCCTGAGTTGAGCAAAGCCTCAGCCATACCACTAGGGTCCAACGCGTTGAATATTCCCTCGATTTGGCGGTCGCTTAGTTTGGCATAAGCCCATTTAGCCCGGTAGCCACGGGAGAGTTCCCTGCCCATTTTTGCCTTCCACTGCTTTTGATAGCGCGAAAGCTGGACAGCGGTTAAATTATCACTGCCGAGAGCCTCATCAAGCACCTCGGCTGCTATCCGGGCACCAATATGCCCGAAGTATATTCCTCCGCCGGTAGTTGGCTTTACCTGTCCGGCAGCATCCCCAATAACCAGTACCCTGTCTCCGTAGCTGCGAGCTAAAGTTCCTACGGGGATAGCCTTTTGCTCGATTTCCACCTCCCGACTTGTTATTCTACCCTGGCAAGAGAGATTGTTGAGGAATTTTTGCAGATGTGGCTTGGCCTGAGATGTTGCTAAAAGACCAACGTATGCTTTATTTGTTGAAATGGGCACAAGCCAGGCAAACGAACCTGGTGCTATTTCTTGGCCGAAGTATACTTCGAGTTCATCAACGTTTTTCGCTTCAATTTCGGCCTGAGCACCGACGAGGAAACTCTTGATTTCGCCCAGACCTAGCTTCCGGGGCAGTTTGGGCCTGAATCCGTTAGCCAGGACCACAGCTCTAGCACTTAATATCTCCCTGGCTTCGGAGCACAAAGTTTCAGCTTGTATGCTATCCCTCCCAGGAATAATGTCAATGACTGGGGAAGAGAAGAAATATTGTGCCCCCTGGGATTGGGCTTTAGAGGCTATCGCTTTATCAAGTAAAAGCCGATTGACAACGTAAGCTTGAACCTTTTCAGCTTGCAATCTTAAGCATCTACCTGAAGGGGAGAAAAGCTTGGTTGAGTTTACCTTGGTTAATATCACATCTGTGCCGGGGTCCAGGGACTGGAAACATTCGGTACTGATTATTCCTGTGCAACAGACATTGAGTCTCGACGCACTTTTTTCTTCAAAAACAGCGACATCGTGACCTAATGAAGCTAGTTCATAAGCTATGTAGCTTCCGGCTGGTCCCGCCCCCACTATGATGACATCGTAAAATTTGTCCGACAATTCCCTGCCGCCTTTTTAGATTCCTACCAGGCAATAAGATATTATATAACATATCGTTCAGCCATACCTATTTGCCGATTTGACACGTGCATTACCGTGTACCGGGGTACAGCACATTAATGACAGCGGTGGCTAAGGTGTTTTACCTGTGGGTTGAAACGGAAAGCATGTTTCGTTCTACCGGGATTATTGCGAACCCTGCGGAGCTGCTCTACACCAGCGAGCATAAGTAAGGTTAACTGTCCTCGTCATATGGTCTTTCTCTTCTCACCACCCTAACGTTTGACTTGAGGAGTGGAGGACAAATCGTACTTGTTCAGCCATTCCTTTACATTGGCCGCTTGCTCTAACTCTTCTCTCTTCACTTCTTCTATATCCATTTCAGGATTGAGATACGTTAGTATCTCATATTTTATCGTCCCGAGCAGACTGAGAAGGGTACTCTTGTCCTCATATGATTGTGGCAGGATTTTTCGGATAACCGCCAAGCTTGCCTGAGTTGCCGGTTTAAGGGCGTTCTCTCCCTTGCTGGTGTTAACCACGTGTACTACCCTGCGGTCACTCCTGTCTCTTATCCTTCTGACCAGACCAGCTTTGACCATGCGGTCGACCAGCATACTTATACTGTTTGCACTGCGTTCTAGAATCGAGGCTAGGTCAGTTGGTCTTAAGGGTCCCCGTGATTTAATGGACGTAAGCACTCCCCACTGTTCCGTAGTAAGCCCGTATTGACCAAATATCGAATCCTGGCAAAGCATAAGCGCATCGCCTACTCGGCGCAACAGGAGCCACAATCTCAAAACTGTTTTTTCCGATTCAGAATTGACCGCCATATTTAGGTCCTCCTCATTATTTAAGGGATAGTTTGCTCGTTTGTGTCGCTTGTATTATAACAGCGGCGATTCGTTTATAACAAGTTAGAGATACAAAAGGTATGTCCCTGGGAGTGAAAAGAAGTGATTCCTGATAACTTTTTATTTGCGATTTAGCTTCAGATGGTGCTGTTTAGCACCATCTTGTTTCTGTGTTTGTGAAAAGTTCGTCAGCAAAGATGTTAGCAAAAGGCTGAAAGGCACAAATGGGAAACCCCAAATGAATCCAGTATAATTGTGGGATACCAAAGGCCGAAAATAATTCAAAATACAATGCATGGTTTATAATAGTAGCAAAACGAAAGGGGAGTTACTGTAATGGAAGGATATGCAATTGG
>DATKVL010000126.1:0-7307 GCA_035530115.1 Dehalococcoidia bacterium
CAGCTGGATAGAGCGCAGCCCTGCGGAGGCTGAGGTCGCGGGTTCAAATCCCGCCAGGCGTGCCATGGGCGGTTAGCTCAGTGGTGAGAGCGCCTGTCTTACACACAGGAGGTCAGAGGTTCAAGTCCTCTACCGCCCACCACAGGTAATATTATTACCATTCTGGAGAGACAGGTAACCCATTCCTTGAAACTATTCAACCATTTTTCAGGTTCAGGGTTTGGCATTTGAATTACCTTGTCCTGTAAGGTGGTATTCCTCTGAATCAATAGCTAGGTATTTATTGACAATAATAATCACCGAGGACTACACTCAGTCTACAACGTACATGTTGACTTTCGGAATGTTGTGAAAAGGAGGGAATCATGTCACTTGTACCAGCTTTCGAAGTAGGCGTTTGGAATGTCTGGTTATTAATGCTGCCCCTCTTTCTAATTCCCGCGATATTGACATCAGTCAAAAAGGGGCTATTTAAGAAGACAGAGTCCACGGCTAATCTAAGCAAGGCTGAGAAGATGGTGTTTCGCTTCTCAAAAGTAGTTTTGGCGCTACTCTTCCTTTACTCCATCTTCTTACCGTTGAAGCTGGGAAGGCTGTGGTTCTATGTGGGGCTTCCCGTAAGCTTGTTGGGGATAGCGATGTACATCATCGTGAGTGTGAACATTGCTAATACACCGGTTGATAGACCTGTCACCAAGGGCTTATATCGCTATTCAAGACATCCTATGTATATAGCTTCCATTCCTGCTCTTGTAGGCGCAGGCATTGCTTCTGCTTCTTGGCTTTTCTTGTTACTTTCAGTCCTATTCGTTGTCACACACCTTATGAATGGAATCTTCGAAGAACGCTTGTGCCTCGAAGCATACGGTAGCGTCTATCAAGACTATTTGGATAGAACTCCAAGATGGATAGGGATACCCAAATCAGGGGAGAAATAACCTTAATGAGGTGAATTATGTCAGCCATACCAGCCTTTGAAATAGGTGTATGGAATGCCTGGATTCTCTTGCTCTTTCTTCCTTTGCACCCTCTCATTATGATGCTAATTGATAAATTGGTGGGCACCGGGGATATATTTAAGAAAATGGATGATACTTCTGCTTTTAACAAGACTGAAAACATAATGAATATTTTTGGCACTGTTTTGTTTTTTGGACTCTTTGCATACTCCATCTTTTTGCCATTACAGTTAGGAACGACATGGTTTTATGTAGGCCTTGCTCTGTGTGTCCTAGGGGTGGTTACTTGGACGATATCTATAGTGAATATTGCCGATATCCCACTCGGTGAGCCGTGGAACAAGGGGCTCTATCGATATTCAAGAAATCCCATGTATTTTGCTAGCTTTTTGATACTTATAGGTGCAGGTATAGCTTCAGCATCATGGGTTTTCTTATTGCTTTCAATTGTATATATAATTTTGACAGCTATTTTCGTAAGTGCGGAAGAGCGTTTCTGCCTCGACAAATTCGGTACTCCTTATCGTGAATACATAGGGAGAACTCCAAGGTGGATAGGATTGCCGAAATCCTGAATTAAGCAATTGTGTGTGATAACGCCAGGCGCGCCACGGATACTTAGCTCAGTGCCCTTTGATTATCTTCCAGCTTCATTCGCTGGTAACTAAGTTCCTTTGTCCTCTAAGGTATATCCCCTCCTCGTTTGAATACCTCTTGACAAAAAATGGGCTTGGTGTATAATAATATCTAGATATATCTAGATATTATTTATGCCATATTAATTAATGGGGCGAAAAAGGAGGTTTAAATGTTTAGAGACCGGATGTTTCACGAAGAGCGATTTTGTCAAGGTTCACGGAGACGGCCCTCATTTCAGAAAGGTGACCTCAAATACGTAATATTAGACCTTCTGAAAGATAAGCCAAGACACGGTTACGACATCATCCGGGAGCTTGAGGAACTGTCCTACGGTTTTTATAAGCCGAGCCCCGGAGTTATCTACCCTACTCTCCAGATGTTGGAAGAAATGGGATATGCCAGTTCCAATGAGCAGGAAGGCAAAAAGATTTATTCGATTACGGAAGAAGGCCTTAAGTTCCTGATAAATCAGAGTAATATCGCCGACGGCGTGAGAAGGCAGATGAAACATAAGTGGAGTTTTAAGAATATTGGCAAGATGATCATGGTAATGAGGGAATATCATGCGCTCGAAAATTTGCTTGGTAGCAGCTTTCGCAGCCTGGATGCCGATAAAGCAGAGCAGATTCGCCAGATTCTCTCCGAGGCTTATCAAGCAATCGAGTCTGTGCTACAAGAATAAAACAAAGGAGGTCTAAAATGGGTTACTTCAGAATATTGGCGGCGATACCGGGTTTCTTCTTGAGTTCATTCTTCATCATGCTTCTCTGGGATGTCATTGCTACGCGGCTTGGTATCAGTGTGGATATTAACTACGTCACAGCCATGCTGATAAACATTACACTGTGGATAGCAATAGCTCCCCTGGCCGCAGCTTCAGCTAAAAAGAGATTTCATTGATTGGAACTGTGCCATGGGTGGTTAGCTCAGTGGTGAGAGCGCCTGTCTTACACACAGGAGGTCAGAGAGTCAAGTCCTATACCGCCCACTACTCACTCAGCTACAAAGTGTTCACAAAAGTTCACAATTGAGCTACTGGAGAAGTCCATCTCACCCATAACCATCCTGGAGGGGAGATAAGGTCTTGATAGAGAGTCGGAGAAATGGGTATAATATGCCGCACAGCATGAGGGGTTACTTGCCACCAGCTTCACAAGCATTTATGTCAGAGGCACTAACGTGAAAGGTGGTATAATTTCAGGCAACGGTAACGTTGGAGGTGTTTAAGATGAGTAAAGCGGAAGAAGCGAAAGTAACGATTCGGCGCATGACACGTAATGACATTCATGAGGTTCTATTTCTTGACAGGATAGTTACGGGCCAAAGGCGCGATGTTATCAAGTATGAAGACATAGCTTCTGCTAACCCTGGGACAGCGCCTGACATGAGTTTTGTAGCTGAGATTGATGGTAAATTAGCAGGCTTTTCAATCAACCGCTCGATGTATCTAATGGTACCGCTTACTGAAGTATGCATTATTCACGCTATACTTGTTCACCCTGACTATCGGGGGCTGGGCATTGGCAGCAAACTAATTCAGGCGCTTCTGAAACATTGCCAAACCGAAGGTATTGGCACGGTTCGTGCCCTCATTCCTAGGGGTAGCAAAGAACTGCAGGCCATGTTCGAACGGCAAGGTTTCCAACGTAGCCGTATTGTTAACTTTGATAGGACCTTTGAGAGTTAGGTAAAAGGTCCCCCAACACCTGAAGAACGCCTCGGTAGTTCTTGACTGGGGCGCGTTCTATTTCTTCCTGGCCCTCGATGCCAGCTTTGATACTATCGTCTCTGGTATTAGTGCCGCGTGACAGTCATGTTGTAGAGATAGTCAGTATCAATGATAGCTCTGAGGTACAGGGAAAAGCAAACTTCCCTTCCTCAGCCTGGAACTTCAGGTCACTATTATAAAGGCCTCAATCAGTAAGATGCCAGTATCTTAGTATCTACGCGGTTTGCCTCGTCCACCAAACCCACCACCACCGCCACCGCCACCATACCCACCACCGCCGCCAAAGGGTCTCCTGCCACCGCCACCTTCGGTGCGAGGGCGTGCCTCACTAACACTGAGAGTCCGCTCTCCCAATGATGTTCCATTAAGCCCGGTGATTGCAGCCTGGGCCTCAGATTTTGTTGCCATTTCAACAAACCCAAAACCTCTGGATTCGCCGCTGTACCTATCCTTAATGACATTTACCGATGTGACTTGCCCAAAAGCCTCAAATGCTTGGCGCAATTCATCCTCGGTAACCTCGCGAGATAGATTGCCTACATACATATTCACAATATTAACCCCCCTTTAATTTTTATAGCCTTAACCTTCGTGCAGCCAAACTTTTTAAAACATGCTGAATTCTTCTGCTTCTAAACCTTCGGGGGCTGGCTTTGGTTCCAGCCCCCTTGGAGTCAAGGTGCATTAAATTATTGCCGATTGTCTAATTTAGTTTTGCTGTAGCATTCACTACAATATACTGGCCTGCCTTCTCTCGGCTCAAAGGGCACTTCGCAATCCTTGCCACACTCAACACATACTGCGGGATGCATTTGGCGGTTAGAGCTGTAACCTCTGGAGTTATCGTGCTGGGCTCTCTTTGCTTCACGGCAAGCTGGGCAACGCTTGGGCTCATTAGTATATCCCCTGCTAGCATGGAACTCCTGCTCTTCAGCAGTAAAGGTGAATGTAGCACCACAGTCAGAACATTGTAGCGCTTTTTCTGTAAATCCCATTGGATGACCTCCTTTCTTATAATACTTGGCTCGAGTTTCGGTCATCCAACGTTTGCAACTGAGCTCGGAAGAGCTTTCATAGAGACGTGGTAACCTACGCTTATAACCACTAATTTAAGTATAATAGAGGGCTTTAAAAATTGCAACTATTGGAATTCGCTGCCTGAGCATTTTTATCTTGAAGCACCGTTAATTATAAAATTATAGAATGACTGAGAGAAGTAGCATGGAGTAATGAGGGACGTGCATAAAAGAAAACTAAGGTTGAAATTCCTGGGATGTCTGGTAGGGACGGCAATCGGCGATGCTCTGGGCGCAAGGAGAGAAGGAAGAGGAATGTCCAGAAGCGAGGATGTTGTTTCTCTTGCTGAGAAGCTGGAGCAGCTAATTTACACCGATGATACTCACATGACCATCGGCATTGCCGAATCCCTGATAGAAAGCAAGGGCTTCAATGGAGAACATATGGCACAAACCTTCATAAAAAATTATGAGGCTGAGCCGTGGCGTGGCTACGGGCCAGGACCCCCCAGAATTTTTGGGATGATAAAAAGCGGCGAGGCATGGTATAGCGCCGCAAATAGACTTTATCGGGGCGGCTCTTTTGGGAATGGCTCAGCCATGAGAGTAGCGCCAATAGGACTTCTATATTCCCGTAGCTTAGAAAAGCTAAGGGAAATCGCTTACCAGTCAAGCTCCATCACTCATTCTCACGAATTGGGCAAGGAAGGAGCAGCACTCCAGGCTTGTGCTGTAGCCCTGGCTCTCAACACGCCTTCAGATGAAGATATTGACAGGGAGGCTTTTCTCTCCAGGCTCCAGAATTTCATCCAGGACCGGTTATACAAGGAAAAAGTAGCCCAGATAAGAGAGTTACTCGGCGAGCAAGATAAGGCGAAGGTGGTCGCCGTGCTGGGAAATGGTATAGAAGCACCAAGGTCAGTGCCTACGGCTATCTATTGCTTCCTGAGGCAGCCTCAATCATATAAAGATACCGTGATTTACGCTATAAGCCTGGGCGGAGATACTGATACTATAGCCGCCATGGCCGGGGCTATTTCCGGGGCATATCTCGGCATAGAAGCCATTCCGTCAGAGTGGCGGGCGAAGCTGGAAAACAGGGAGTATGTTGAGACCCTGGCGGAGAATTTGGCCACTTTAGTAAATAACGTGAATGTCGAGTGAACCAATAGTTTATCCGCCGCCAGAATCCGGTAAGTTTACCGTGGTTTCAGGTTTATCCTCTATGCTCTTCATTTCCTTACCGCAGCACATAAGTGTACCGCCGCCAACCTCTATTACTTCCACCTTGTTGCCACAGATTTGGCACTGATATACCTCTCCGTAATGTTTTACAGCCATGCTACACCCCCTATTCTTTACCGATTGATTACTGCACCAATGTCCAGAATGTGTGGTAGTGCAAACAACATGCTATGAAGTTTCAAGTTTCTCTGCACATACCCTATTATTGCATTATTGATATTTTGATGCCACTGGAGTTAAAAGTATTAATGTCAACCGTGCTTTCGGTTTGGTCGGGGACACAATAATATAATGTGTGATAGTGGCCAAATACCTCGAAAAAATGGTAGTTGGACTTAGCCCCTCTTTCGGCCGGGGCATTGTCAAAGAAGAACTACAAAGTATAATGCCTGTCTATCGCAGGTATGAGTTCGGGCAAGATAGGGTAGCGACCAGTCCAGTAATGGCTATATGCGTAGTGTCATTTTCTCAGGATGGCTAGTATACCAACCACGATAAAGCCAATTCCCAGGATCCATCGCAGCAAGTCGGGTACAGCTAGAATCAATATTCCAATAACAATCGCTATTATCCCTATCCACAATCCAGTTATTCTAGGCATGATAGTCCTTTACCTCCTTTGCTGGAGTTGAAGCTACAGTTCTATTATGATTCTAGAGATGAAGTGTCAGGAAGTCAATGGCCTGTCCTAAATCCACCATCTGAGCTTAGAAGCTAGCCATTACTCAAATTGTCCTCGGTGCAATGGAGGAAAATATTGATGTGGTTATCGGCCGTAGGTTTAAGAGACAGGGAGAGGGAGCAAATAATCTTCTTAAGTTGAGAAGTTTGCGCTATAATAAAAGACTGGGAGGAATTCTGGGAAAGATAAAATTTAGCCGGGTGAGTTTCTCCCCTAATTAAATAACACAACCATTATTCTGACCCTCAGCAATGCCATATCTATAATGTCGTGATTAAAAAATAAAGAGGAGGCTCTATGATTAAATCAAGATTGTGTGACCTAATTGGAATCAAATATCCCATTATACAGGCGGGAATGGGCCCCTTCAGCAACAACAATCTTTGTGTTGCTACAGCAAACGCAGGCGTCCTCGGGCTGCTTTCCACAAGCGGCGTTTTTAACAAAGATGATCAGCCATGGATTTACAACGACTTTGTGAAAACCGGAGAAGCTGACCCCGAAGACGATATGGCTACGGTACTGGAAAAGGTGCTGAAACGGACATACAGGCTGGTAAAAGATAAGGGCGGTATTTTCGGTATCAATGTGATGGTTTCAACGGAAGTTCTCCCGGCTTCACACATCATGATTGATACGGCCATCAGGGTTTGCCAGGAGAACCCTGATATAAAGAAGCATTTCAAAGTGATCTATACGTCCGCCGGCGACCCTCTTGGCTGGAAAGACAAAATAAAGGGAGCAGGATTTACGTGGATACATATTGTTCCATCTGTTAAGGCAGCTTTGCGCTGTAAGAAAGCTGGCGTCGACGTAATAGTAGCTTCCGGCCACGAAGGCGGTTTTCATACCTCGTGGGAACCGGTCCATTCAATGATTTTGCTTCCAGCCGTGGTGGAGACAGTATCAGACAACGAGACGCTGGTTGTCGGTGCCGGTGGGTTCTGCGATGGCAGGACACTGGCGGCCGCGCTGGTCATGGGAGCAGACGGTGCACTGATGGGGACCCGCTTTCTGGCAACACAGGAGAGTGATTT
>DATKVL010000127.1:0-3554 GCA_035530115.1 Dehalococcoidia bacterium
TATCCCCAACCTCTATTTCTATATCAAAGCTAATGGGACAATTTCGTTTTCTTACTGGTGGAGAATCCCACGGAAGGGGGTTGGTAGCCATAGTGGAAGGAATGGTGGCTGACCTTCCCATGGAAGAGGGATATATCCATAAGGAACTCAGGCGCCGCCAGCAGGGCTACGGGCGTGGTCCCCGCATGAAGATTGAAGAGGATAAGGCGGAAATTATGGCAGGCGTTCGTTATGGGCTTACTACGGGTAGCCCCATCGCTCTCTTTATCACCAATCGGGATTGGCAAAACTGGCAGGAACAGTTAAGCATTTCTCCAATAGAGAAAGAGGTCGAGCCTGTAACCTGTCCCCGCCCGGGACATGCCGACCTGACAGGAGTGACTAAATATGGTCTCAAAGACATCAGGCCGATTATGGAAAGAGCCAGTGCCCGGGAAACAGCCACCAGAGTAGCTGTCGGAGCCATAGCCCGAAGATTTCTGGAGGAGTTTGGCATTGCTATTTACAGCCGCACTGTGGCAATTGGCAGTGTTAACCATGAGCCATCAGCTTCGCTCTGCGAAGCAAGCTCTATAGATTGGCAACAAATAGAAGCCTCCCCAGTCCGTTGTGCGCATGCCGAACTAGAAAAGGCGATGATGGCAGCCATTGATGAGGCTAAAGCTAATGGGGACACGTTGGGTGGTATTTTTGAGGTGATTGCTACCGGCATCCCTATCGGCTTAGGCAGCCACGTTAGCTGGGACCGCCGTCTCGATGGCAGGATTGCTCAGGCGATAATGAGCATCAATGCCGTGAAAGGGGTGGAAATCGGAGCTGGATTTGCTTTAGCAGGGCTTAAAGGTTCGCAGGCTCACGACGTTATCGAACCCGGCCCGCGTAGCAAAGCGAAGGAGCTTCCCTGGCGACATATCACTAACCGTGCCGGCGGAATTGAGGGCGGCATAAGCAATGGCGAGAACATAATAGTCAGGGCAGCAGTCAAACCTATTGCTACCCTGGCTAGTCCTTTACTCTCTATAGACCTTCGCAGTGGAGAAGTAGCAAAGGCTCACTATGAGCGCAGCGATATTTGTGTTGTCCCGGCCGCCGGGGTAATCGCCGAAACCATGTTAGCCGTTGTCCTGGCTGATGCTTGCCTGGACAAATTCGGCGGTGATAACTTAAAAGAGACCCTGGCAAATTATCGTAATTATTTGAGCAACATATTTTAATTGCTCGACCACAATCCCCCGGTAAATGAGGCGGTATTAGCAAACACCGAAGAAGTATTAACAGAAGCCTTTAAGGGAGAATATCTTTAATATCGCTCAGCAGGCCGGAACGTCATTCTGGCCTGCCCATCACTCACTGGGCAAGGACTTGATGAACTCACCCACCAGATTGACATTGGCCAATTCATGCTTCCATGCCTCGGCATCATGTTGCAGCCAAAACGGGTAAGAGGTAACGACAATAACCATGTCGAGTTCATCCAGCAAAACAATCAGCTGCCCTCCATGTCCCCACGCGAGGTCGAAATGATGCTTGCCTACTCTGGCAGACCACCACTGATAGCCATAGCCGACGTCGCGGAAGGAAAGGCCCCAGTTTGCCGGAAATCCGCCAGTCGCATTGATATCCTCCGAGTACCTCTGCAGGGAATCATGCACCCAGTCGGCGGGAACGACCTGGTCCCCCTCGTATACACCATCGTTGAGATATAACAAGCCGAACTTGGCCGCATCACGTGCCGCAAAGTGAAGGTCCCCGCAGCCGTTGTTGTGACCCTCCGCGTCCGTGCCCCATTCGCCCGCCTCCACGCCAATCGGTAAGAAAAGATTCTCTTCAGCATATGCCTTGAGATTCGTACCAGTCGCCCGGTCTACGATAATCCCCAGCCAGTTGGACGATAGATTGCTGTAATGGAACTCGGTTCCCGGATCGGCGATGAGAGGGAATTCTTCTATGAGAGGCGGATAGTGACCCGATAAAAGGCCATCCCAAAGAGCAGGATCGGTTTCTTCCCAGGGATATCCAGCGCGCATCTGAAGCAAATCCCGAATCGTTATCTGCTCCTTCCTCGGGTCAGTTATCTGGTCGGCGACTTCCGGGAAGAAATCCAGCATCTTCTGATCCACGCTTGACAGATAGCCTTGCTCCAGCGCAATCCCGACCAGTGCCGAGGTATAACTCTTCGTCACCGATTGTAACCGGTCTTTCTGGTCAACCGACCCTTCATTGAAATAATCTTCAGCGATGAGATAGCCGTTCTTGATGACCAGCAGGCTATAGAGGGTCTCTAATTCAGCCGCATTGTAATACAGCTCCGCCACCAGCATCGGATCCAGCCCTTGCTCTGCGGGTGTTGATACCTCCCAGTCATCCCCGGGCAGCGGTGTGTAGTCAACAGCTAAGAGATCCTCAATCGAAGGGCCAGAACTGGGTATCGCTGACATGACCAGGAGCACGATGGCGATTATCAGGAGAGAATACTGACGCCAGTTAAAGCACAATTTAAACTTTTTACCCATTGGCTTCTTCCAATTAGCCCCGTCTAATGTGGCCAAACAAGGGGCTTTTGAAGTTATTTTACCATGGAAACCTGTTTGTACAACTTGCTTTATATAGGAAATTCAGGTTAAAAGGTTTCATCACTGGAGGAAAGGATTTCCCCGGCGCTCATCACCGATAGTGGTGGTTGGTCCGTGGCCGGGATAGACAATGGTCTCATCAGGCAAAACCATAAGTTTTTCATGAATGCTCTTCATCAGACGTTCGTGGCTGCAGCCAGGAAAATCGGTCCTGCCAATGCCAAAATTAAATAGAGTATCGCCGCTGAAGACTACTCCATGCCCTGAAAGAGAGATCCCACCGGAACTATGTCCCGGGGTATAGAGGACTTCAAAGTGTAAGTCGCCAACATTTATTTGGTCGCCGTCCTTGAGTAACCTATCAGGCTTAGGAGGTGACTTAACAGGGGTGAGGCCGAGCGATGTTAGCATACGCATTGGGGCGGAAAATACAAAGCCTTTCTCGGCCTCATGAACGGCAAACTGGGCATGAGTCTTTTCTTGTACCTCGCGAAGTGCACCGACATGGTCCATATGGGCATGGGTTATCACGATTAACGATATGGATAATCCCGTTTGCTGCACCGTTCTCAAAATAGTCTCAGCGTCAGCGCCGGGATCAACAATCATCCCTTGCTTGGTTGAAGATGAACTAACTATGTAGCAGTTGGTGGCAAAAGGACCGACCGCTAGCATTTTTACAATCATTGCTCTTTTCTCTAGTAATCTTACAGTTGAATCCGTGAAGTATAGCACGGGTCTCCATTGTGAGGAAAATCACTGGTAAATGAAGTAAATAAACACGGCTGGAGAGGAGTTAGCGGTCTACAGAGGATGAAAGCAGGCAACGTAATGGTCGTTGTCAACAAGCTCGAGTGATGGCTCAAGTTCACGGCACTCTTTGCTCGCCCGAGAACATCTGGGGTTAAAAGTACAGCCGGGCGGTGGATTGGCTGGACTGGGTACCTCACCAGGAAGGACAATGCGACCGACTCTTCTCTT
>DATKVL010000128.1:0-13463 GCA_035530115.1 Dehalococcoidia bacterium
CAAGAGCGTCTGACGCTGGATACTATTAATAGAGATAATTAATATGCATTCTGTCTGAAAGAAGCTATGGCAAAGAGAGCATCGGTGATTTTAGTAAATTATAATGGGATGTCGCATCTTGATGCTTGCATTTCATCAGTCCTGAAACAAAGCTATACGAATTTCGAGGTTATTTTCGTTGACAACAATTCCAGCGATGGGAGCCTGGAGTACGCTCGAACCAAGTTCCCTAACTTAACATTTGTTGCTAATGATAAAAATTTAGGTTACGCTGGTGGCATTAATAGCGGCTTAACTCATGCTACTGGTGACTACATTGGGCCGCTTAATATAGACACTGAAGTTGCTCCCAACTGGCTAGGTGCTATGGTAGCTTTTTTATATGAGAACCCGCAGGTAGGAGCCGTAACGCCTAAAGTTTTGCTTTTTGATGACCGGACTAAAATCAATGCCCTGGGTTTGAATATTCATATCACTGGCCTGGGTTTTTGCCGTGGCCTGGGCAAGAAAGACGATAATTCTATCATCCCCGAGAGGGTGCCTGGGGTTAGCGGTTGCTCCTACCTGATTAGGCGCGAGATACTGGAGGAAATGGGCGGCGCCCCCCAGGAGTGCTTTATGGGCAACGATGATGTGATTGTTTCCTGGCTCGTAAACCTGATGGGCTATGAAATCTATTGTGTACCTGAGGCAGTAGCCTATCACAAATATAAGTTGAGGATGAACCCAGAGAAGCTCTATTCGCTAGAAAAAAACCGTCAGGCTTTATTGCTTTACAGCTTGAAACCCTTGACCCTTGTAGCTTGTTTTCCTATTCTCGCTGCAGTAGAAGTATTGATAATTGGCTATGCCTTGCTGCGCGGCAAGGCATACCTCAAGGCTAAGTTTGGTGCCTTGCGGTCAGTGGGTAAAGATAGGAAATACATAAGAGAAAAAAGAGTTCAAGTTCAGAAAATAAGGAAGATTTCCGACTATCGGTTGTTTAAGAATCTCAAATTGACCTTAGAATGGAGGCAGATATTTCACACTATTGACTGGTAAGAATCTGGGCAAAATTATGATGTGTAAGCTGCAGATAGTGTAACCTGCCTCTATCTCACTGGAGCAAGAGAAGGCATATAGAGTATATGACAGGCGCAAAGGCAATAAAGGTAACTTTAGTCCGTGCGCGGGCAATAGATCCCACCGTGAATAAGGTGGCAAAGACCTTATCTGAGCATGGATATGATGTGAAATTATTGGTATGGGACCGCCAAAACACCTTAAAGGGTGAAAACGGCGAGGGGTACACAATTTGTAAATTCGGTTTTAAGGCACCTTATGACAAATTAACTGTGGTTTTTTACTTTCCAATTTGGTGGACATACGAGTTCTTCTTTTTGCTGAAAGATAAATGTAATGTCATACACGCCTGTGATTTAGATACCTTAATACCAGCAATCCTTGCTAAGTTCATCAAAAGAGCCCCACTCTGTTACACCATTTATGATTTCTACGCTAATAATCTGCCCGATGGGCGTTTCCAATTGGTAAGAAAACTTATCAGGAGCTTAGTGGCAGGGGTCGAGAAACTCGGAATTGGATTTACAGAAATTTTATTTTTAGTAGATGAAGCCCGGTACGAGGAAGTTAGAGGGGCACGAATAAACAAGCTTACTTATATTTATAATTCTCCCCCCGACTATTTCGATGTAAATCAAACAAAGAAGCTAAGAAACGCTTCAGCGGAAATGACTGTGTTCTATGGGGGCGTTATCAACAGATTAAGAGGTTTGCAATTTATGGCAAGGGCCGTACAGGATTTGGATGGGGTGCGCTTAATACTCGCAGGGGCCGTCCATGATGAAGCCTTTCTTGAGAATTCTGTCCTCACGTCTAGAAAAATCCAATACCTTGGGTGGCTACCTTCATATGAAGATGTTATCAAAGAGACATTAGAAGCAGATATCCTTTTTCGCTTCAGCGACCCCAAGATTCCTAAGACTAAGTATGAAAGTCCTAACAAGCTATTTGAAGCTATGATGTGTGGGAAGCCGATAATTGTAAGCGATGGCAGCTCAATGGCTGACATCGTAAGGGAGGAGAATTGCGGCCTTGTTGTGCCTTATGGGGATGTCGATGCAATTAAAGAAGCAATACTCACACTAAAGAACAACCCGGAATTGCGTCAGGTGCTTGGACACAACGGCCGAAGAGCATATGAAAATCGATATAGCTGGCGAATTATGGAACAACGGCTACTGGATTTATATCGGCAACTAAGCAGTAAAGTAAGCAAGACACTAGAGAACCATAAAAGCCGTGTCTCCTAACCGGGGAGTCAAGAAGGGCCTGCGAATATCGCCGACTATTCTACTGGGTTGCTGTCGGGCTAGTTGGGCTGGCCGCTCAAGGCCTCGACATACCCTTTCTAAGGCAAATTGCTGGCTTTGTCTGCCTCGTCTCCCTGTTGGTGGCTAATGCTCTATATAATGCTTGGCACCAGAGGTCGAATTAAAGAGCCCGTCCTTCACTCCACGATAAAAGCCAAAGAGTCGCCTTACATTGCGGTGATAAAGCAAGCAAACTGCAGTCATAAACCAAAAATGATATCCCAAGAAATAAAGAATGAAGCTGCGGTATTGCCCTTTTATAGCGTGTTTTCTCATGAATTTGAAGTTATTTCTTGCCATATAGTAATAAGACAAACCGCTTGCCTTGCCGCCCATCGGGGTCTTGTCCCACACCTTCAATTTCAGAGGCGCCTTATGCCATATCTTCGCTTCTGGGATACAGACGACTTTGTAGCCAGCTTCCCTGGCTCTGAAGCAGTAATCAACCTCATCCCAGTAACAGAAATAGCTTTCATCAAATAGGCCAACCTTCTGAAGCACCTCCTTTTTGATGAGCAAACAACAACCAAAAACGTAGTCTACCTCCTGTTGCGTATCATACTGGCCGGTGTCTATTTCCTTAATGCCAGTAAGTGAGGCCTGCCCTGTCCGCATATTTACTTTTCCGCCAGCACACTGAATGCGGTTGGGGAAATTATAGTAATAAACTTTGGGGCCCACTATGCCGATAGAGTCGTCGCTTTCAGTTACCTTAATCATTTGGCCAAGAAAGTCAGGGGCGACGATGGTGTCGTTGTTTAGAATCAGGAAATAGTCGGGCGCGGAGTTATCCGCCACATACCTTATACCTATATTGTTGCCTCCCGTATAGCCATAGTTCTTGTCATTCCGAATTAAGCGAACATAATCGCCGAATTTCTCTTCCAGCACCTGGGCGTCATTTCCCTCAGAGTCGTTGTCCACCACGATAACTTCATAATTGGGATAGGTTATCTTCCTCAGCGACTCCAGGCACTCAACGGTGTCCTCAAGCCCGTTCCAGTTGAGGATTATGATGGAAACCCTGGGATTGGTCATCTTTTGCTTTCCTTCTTTAGGCCTTTTCCCAGTAGAATGTCAAATGCCCGGTACTATTATAGCTTACTGCATATATTTGGGACAGCCTGCCAAGAAATACCGAGACCACCCTGGGCGACCTTAAAAGGTCGCAGCCACATTAACGGCTAAATGGGCGATGTGCCGATGATGACACAGAGTCTCTGAGCAGCTATAATATAAACCATAAAATGTGGCAATATCGAGAGTTAATCAGGAACCTGACCGTAGTCGACCTGAAAAACCGCTACCAGAATACCTCCCTCGGCTTTTTCTGGTCTTTGCTCAGCCCATTTTTGCTGGCAATGGTCCTCTACTTTATCTTCAGACATCTCTTCAGTAGCGAGGAGAATTTTGCCATAAATTTAGTGGTGGGTATTATGTCCTGGCGGTTCTTCGCCAATGGCACTTCCTCTTCCCTCGGCGCCATCGTCGGCAAGCCCAGCCTGGTGACCAAGGTCTACATACCCCGGCAGATACTGGTCTTGAGCAATGTCCTGGCCAACCTCGTAAGCTCCCTGCTCGAGTTCATAGTCCTGCTGCCCATACTATTCGTACTGCTCGGGCACCTGCCCGCCACCGTGCTCCTGTTCCCCGTTATTCACCTCGTCTACTTCTGGTTTATTTTCGGAGCCGGGCTGCTCCTGTCCTCCCTATTCGTTTACTTCCGTGACCTCAACCAGATATGGGAGGTATTGATCAGTGTCCTGTTCTTCTGCTCACCTATTGTCTATCCCCTGTCCATAATTCCGGATTATATAATGCCCTATTACCTGCTCAATCCGATAACTCAGTTTATGGGCATGTACCGCAATTTAATGGTCGCCGGCGATCTACCTTCACTGTACAGCGTCGCGGTTGTCATCGGTTTCGCCATCGCCGCCTATCTTGTGGGCAGCCTTGTCTTCAGCAAACTACAGCGCCGCTTCGCCGAGGAGATAGGATGAGCGCCATAATCGTTGACAACATCTCCAAGAAATTCCGCATCCCCCACGAAAAAAAGAACACGGTCTTCCAGAACATAGTCGGCCTGATTAAAAGGCAATTCGACTACGAAGAGTTCTGGGCGCTGAAAGATGTCAGCTTCGAGGTCAAGAAAGGCGAAGCCCTCGGCATAATCGGCAGGAACGGTTCCGGAAAGAGCACGCTTCTCAAAATACTGGCCATGGTCTTATACCCGAACAGCGGCTCGGTTAGCCTGAACGGCAAAGTTGCCTCATTCTTGGAGCTGGGCGTTGGCTTTCAGCCGGAACTCACAGCTAAGGAAAACGTTTACATCTACTCCTCCATCCTGGGCCTGAGCCGAAAACAGGTGGACAAGGTGTACGATGACATCTTCGACTTCGCCGAGCTCAAGAAATTCGAAACCATGAAGCTGAAAAATTTCTCCTCCGGCATGAACCTGCGGTTGGCTTTCTCCACCGCCATCAACGCCACCCCCGATACCTTCCTCATAGACGAAGTCTTTGCCGTGGGCGATGAAGCCTTCCAGAAAAAGTGCCGGGACAAGATAACCCAGTTCAAGGCTGAGGGCAAGACCATAGTTTTCGTCTCCCATGCCCTGGATACCGTGAAGGCGCTGTGCCAGCGGACGATATTGTTGAACGAGGGCCGGATTGTTACCATGGGTGATACTGAAAAGGTAATAAACGACTATCTGGCGATGCTGCAGGAGAAGTAATCAGGGCGCTTAATGAAATTGGTGAACAATGAAAGAAGAAAGACCAGCGGGATATAATTATATACAGATTTTAAAAGACCATGTAGGTAGTTGGGACAAGATATTCAATGGTGAATTGATTTATCCCAGGCAGCTAGAAATCCATTTGCCTGGGAACCATAAAATCAGGTGTAATTTCAATTGTTATTATTGCCAAGGAAGAATTCTAGAGCAGCCAATCGATATGAACGAGGACAATGTCTATAAAATAGTGGAACAACTGAAAGGAGCAGTGCCTTTTCATGTGTATGGCGGTGCATATACTGAACCACTCTTAAATCCCTGGTTATTGAGGTTCCTAAAATTGAGCAAGAAGTATGGCTCAAAATTTGGGATTCACACAAATGGGTCATTACTCCTACATCTAGAGCATTCAACCAAGTTTATGAGTGAGCTTTGCGCAATTGCGACTTCCAGTGAAGATTATGTTTCAATTTCACTTGATGCCGGTTCTCCTGAAAGTCACATGATAACCAAAAACCTTAAGAAAAACTGGTTCGATGAAATCATTGCCGGTGCAAAGTTGCTGTGCCAGATCAGGGGCGGGAGCGACTTCCCTGCAGTCAGATTTTCTTATATTATGAACGAACATAACGCCAGCCCTAACGAACTGGCAAACATAGTAAAAATTGCTAGAGACATCGGTGTGGACTCCGTGAGGTTCTCCATCCCGTACGACCTGTACGGGAAGCCGTTTGAGCAAGTGAGGGAATATAGAAGGAGCGTTGAAATCCCCTTCGACGCTGTCATCAGAGCAAGGCTCGATGGACTACTCTCCAGCTCCGGAGACAAGCCCTTTGTCTTCTACATACCGCCTGCGTGTCAGGACGTGGACAAAATGAACTTCAAGCAATGCATTTACAGCTATTATCAAATTACGTTTGCCTCCGATGGCTGGATGTATAACTGCTCCAGCACCGCAAGCCCTTCCTTTAAGTTCTCCAGACTGGGAAAACAAACGGATAATATAAACGACTTTAACCGTATGGTCCTAAAAAGCCACAGTCCGAAATTCAATCCATCTGTCTGTTTCAGGAATGGTGCTAGATGCAATCGTATGGGATTGGAAATTAATACTACGTGGGCAAGCTTAAATGCATAAAATCGCCTTAATCGGGTACGGATACTGGGGGAAAAGATTCCTCAGATACCTTGAGGAGCAGTTTAATGTTGCCTATATCTGTCATAGGAACGCTGATGAATTTGGACAATTCACTTCGAACATTGAGAAGGTTCTCAACAGCAATGTCGAAGCCGTGGTGATTGCAACCCCTATTAATACCCACTACGAGATAGTGAAAAGCGCATTACAATGTGGGAAACATGTCCTTTGTGAGAAACCACTAGCCCAATCATTTAGAGAGGTCAGCGAAATAGCTGAGATTGCGTCAAAGAACAAACTGCACGTCGTCACCGAATTCACCTATACGTTTTCCGGCGGAATCCAGCAGGCTAAGAGGTTTATTGAAGAAGGTACAATAGGCGATTTGCTGTCCATGGAACTGTCACTCAGATACCTAGGCAGATTTCTTAAGTTCAACGTCTATTGGCTTCTTGCTTCGCATTTGCTTGCAGTCCGTGATATGTTTGTCCCTCTGCTAGAGAACGACTTCACCCTCGCCGAGCAAATCAATGATGAAACCGGGATTATTGAAATTGCCGGAAAAGTGCCAGGCTATATAAGCGTCAGTTTGAATTATCCTCAAAGAGAAACGCGAATTGTATGGTATGGTTCGGAAGGAACAATTGTGTATGATGGAATAAATCAGCCAACCTTATCGGTGGCTGTATACAAGAAGAAACATGGGGTGCTGGCGAACGAGATGCTTGACCGCGTGCAGTATTTCCATCATGACGAACAAAATAACCTGAGAAATGCCGCCCTTTTTTTTGCTGGGGCTTTGGATGGCACGAACGACTCAAAATATAATTTGCAGGTTGCATTAGCCGTTACGAAGATTTTGGAATTCAATAACTCACGATAGTCCAAATAATATCTATGTAACATATAGTAAAAATGCGCATCGAGTTTATTGTTAATAAGGGAATTATCTATGTTGAAACGAGTGTTTGAACAACTGCCCCCTGGCTCTTTCACTTATGAAGACGCAGAAGTTATTGTGCGATCCCTCAATCGTATTGAATCAATTAAGGGAGACTGTTTGGAAATTGGCTCAGATTTAGGGAGATCATCAACTTTAATTGCAGAGATTATAAAAGAGAACTCGCATTTGTTTTGCGTTGATATCTGGAGTAATGAGACATGGAATGAGCTAGCGAGTCAATTAGGGGAAAAAGCGGCAACATATCCAAGGCGCGATCCGAAAGCATTTGAAATATTCAGACATAATATCAAGAAAAGGGGCCTTAACGCCGTGGTAACTCCGATAAGAAATAAATCTGAAGAGGCAATAAAAGAATTTAAGAATCCCTTGAAATTTATCTTTATAGATGGCTGTCATGAGTATGAGTATGTAAAAAAAGACATTGAATGGGTTAAATATTTAGTTGAAGGTGGCGAGGTTGTTTTTCATGATTATACCGACAGTTGGCCTGATGTAAAAGCCGCAGTTAATGAATTTGCGTCTAATCATAGTTTCAAACCTGTTGATAGTGGTGGCAATTGTATCTGTTTCAGGAAGAGAATCCGCGAACATAGCGTATCCAGCAGTTCGGACCAACCTTTAGTCTCAGTGATAATACCGACGCATAACCGTGCCGAACTATTAACCACCAGGGCTATTCCATCGATATTAAGCCAGACCTATCAGAATTTCGAGATAATTATTGTCGCCGACAGATGCACGGACGATACGAAGGATAGGGTTCAAAAGATAGAAGACCCGAGAATAAGATTTGTGGATTTCATAGATAGACCTCCGCTACCGGACGATTTGCATGCTAGATGGCGGGTGGCTTCGGCTGCGCCCCGCAACAAGGGCCTTGAAATGGCGAAAGGAGAATGGATTACTTTATTAGACGATGATGACGAGTTCGCGCCCAACCATATTGAGATACTATTGAAAAGAGCACTCATGGGATATGATTTCGTGTATGGAAATCTTCTGGCAATAAAACCAAATGGTGAACAAACAATAATCGGGAAATATCCTCCGGAACATGCTCACATCGGCGCATCTTCTTTTATTTACAGTTCGAAGTATAAGAATATCAAGTTCAATACTGATGCTGCTGCTACCCGGGAGCCAGGTGACTGGAACTTTTGTCGAAGAGTAATAGAAGCAGGAGCCAAGATATCTTATATCAACGAAGTCGTTTATATTCATCATATGCCAATACGCGACTGGGAAAGGCAAAAGGAAATGCTTGAATGGACAGGCGAGAGGTTTTTACCGTGGATAGAGGGGACACAGATTCATTATGAGCACCTTCACAGGTATGCTTTTGTTGCTCATTTTGTGAAGGACAAAAAGGTATTGGACCTTGCCTGTGGCGAGGGCTATGGCACATATATATTAGCCAGAGAAGCCAAATATGTTGCCGGCGTGGAAATTGATAGAGCAACTGTAGAACACGCCAGAAGCAGGTACATAAAAGATAACCTGGAGTTTATAGAAGGCTCTATACTCGCCGTGCCTATAGAGGGCGAGAAGAAGTTTGACGTGGTTGTCTGCTTCGAAGCTATTGAACACATAGCAGAGCATGATAAGCTTCTATCTGAAGTAAAGAGGCTGCTTAAAGACGACGGCTTATTTATAGTTTCAACGCCCAACAAGACGGTCTACACAGATGAGCCTGATTATCATAATCCCTTCCATATAAAAGAGCTCGATTTTGATGAATTCAAAAACCTACTAAGACAGTACTTCGCGCATATGCGTATATTTGGTCAACGAGTTTACGCCGGCTCCAATATGTGGAGTATCCACCAGCAAAAATCCCGAGGTTATATAGAGGAAGTTGTCAAGAAGGGAGACATGGAATTCTATTTCGCGGAAAGAGCTAGCAAGGAACCCGTCTACTTCATAGCTCTAGCTTCAAACGCGAGCTTAAAGCCATTGACATCCATCACTGATAGCTGGCTGACGGATGTTTCCAACGCATTCTTTAATGACTATGAAAGGCGACTGGCCGAGCTAAACCAAACCAGGCTCTCCCAGATAAGCTCCCTCGAGACAAGCCTCCAGGAAAAGGTCTCCCAGATAGATAGCATGGAATACCAGATACAACAGATTCAGCAGAGCATACCCATGCAGCTTGTAAACCGTTACCAGAGAGTCATCGAAAAGCTGCTGCGCCCGGGCACCCGCCGGCGCTATTATTACGAGCTTGGGCTTACCGGCATCAGGGTCATCCTCAACGAAGGCTGGCGCAGCTTCTTCAGGAAGGCCTGGAACCGGCTCGCTCATAGACCTGCTGCAATAAAAAAACCTCGTCATGACCTGCCTAAGTTCAACAATTCCATATCGGAGAAGGAGGCGGACAAACTAGTTTTGCCTGCGCCTTCTGAGAAGCCAGAGGTATCGATTATTATCCCTGTATGCAATAACTGGAGGCATACACTCAATTGTCTGAAGTCCATTGCTGAAAACACGGATGGTGATTATGAGGTCGTGGTCATAGACGATGCCTCTAGCGATGTAACTGCCGAAGTGCTGTCCAAGGTCACAAACTTGTACGCAGTTACGAATAAACAGAATGAGGGATTTATAGAATCCTGCAACCGGGGAGCCAGAGCCAGCACAGGCAAATATATCCTGTTTTTGAATAACGATACCTTGGTTACAAAGGGATGGCTCCCTCCTTTGCTCGAGCTCATAAAGAGAGAGGACGTTGGCGCTGTCGGCTCCAAGCTTGTTTACCCCGACGGGACCCTGCAGGAAGCTGGCTCAATTGTTTGGCGGGATGGCTCAGCTCTGGGTTATGGTCGCGGCGATGACTCCAGCAAACCGGAGTACAACTACGTCAGAGATGTCGACTATTGCTCGGGCGCCAGTCTCATGGTAAAACGAGAGCTATTTGAAAAGACAGGTGGCCTTGATGATAGGTTCAAACCCAGCTATTATGAGGATGCCGACCTTTGCTTTACAATCAAAAATCTGGGATACAGGGTCATGTATCAGCCGGCGTCGGAGATTGTCCACCTTGAAGGAGCGACCTGCGGCACGGACGTCCACACCGGAATCAAGCAATACCAGGAGATAAACAAACCCAAGTTTGTCAAAAAATGGAAAAACATCCTGGATAAACATGAGTGCTATGAAGGCTACAAGAATATTCTTTCATCGCGAAACAGGCTCGCCGGGAAAAGCATTCTCATCATGGATGACCGGATTCCCGACCCCGCGCAGGGCTCCGGCTACCCCAGGGCCCATCGCTTGCTCAAATTCGTGTCGGAACTCGGATACAGAGTAACGTTCTTTCCACTGGCCGATGCAACTCCATGGCAACCATACACCAATGATCTACAACAATTGGGCATTGAACTCTTCTACGGGGGAAACCTGAATTTGTCGCAATTTGCCAAAGACAGAGCTGACTTCTACGAGCTGGTTCTGGTCAGTAGACCACATAACATGAAAAGGACTTTTGATATAATTAGAAGATTCTTTCCCAGGGCCGCTTTATTGTATGATGCCGAAGCCATATTCTCAGTGCGCGAGATATTGAAGTCAAGGGTAAGGGGAGATGAAAGAATGGAAAGGGTGGCTGAGGGAATGATGAGCCAGGAGCTGAATTTAGTAAAGAAGGCAGATTTGATAATCACAGTTTCTGAAAACGAAAGGAAGGTTATCACAGAAAAGACAGGGGTGCATAATGTGAGGGTTTGGGGACATCCTGTTCCGGTTAAAGAGCCGCGGACTCTCTTTAGTCAGAGGAAGGACATACTTTTTGTCGGAGGATTTCCAGGGCCGGACTCTCCAAATGAAGCTGCGATTCTCTACTTTGCAAAAGAGATTTTCCCAAAGGTTGAATCCGAATTGGGTTGCCGTCTTTTTATCTTAGGAATGAATCCCCCCGATTCAGTCAGGAAGCTTTCGTCGCCGTCAGTCATTGTGCCTGGCTATGTTGAAGACCTGAGGGAGTATTACGAAAAATGCCGTCTTTTCGTTGTGCCGCATAGGTACTCTGCCGGCATTCCTTTAAAGCTGCTGGAAGCCATGGGATATGGCATTCCTTCTGTAGTTTCGAAGTTAACCGCCGCGCAGCTTGATTTAACGGACGGCAAGGAAGTCCTGGTGGCTGACACCAGCGAGGAGTTTGCAAAGAAAGTAATAAAACTGTATCAAGATGATAAGCTCTGGCACACTGTACAGAATCATGCCCTGAACCTTGTCCGAGAGACCTGCGCGCCAGAGAATATGAAAGATGTGTTAAATGAGATCATACTACAAGGATTGCAAACTAAAGGAGGCGAGTAATGGGTTTAAAAAATGAAAGGATATTCATCACAGGTATCAGTGGCTTTGTTGGCTCTTATGTAGCAAAGTATTTACTCAACCAAGGGGCAAAGATCTCCGGCTTGATTAGACGGCGAGCGGATGGTTCGATGCCGCAGAATCTGATATACCTGGGAATTGAAGACGATGTTGAATTGCTGGAAGGCGATATATGTGACATCTCAAGCCTAGCCTTTGCCCTGGACCGGTCTAAACCAAATGTCATCTTTCACCTCGCCGCTCAATCATTCATACCCAGGTCTTTTTCTCACCCCTGGGAGACCCTGGACATAAATTTCCTGGGCACGGTTAATCTGCTCGAAACGGTTAGAGCTAAAAACCTTGACCCAACTATAGTTTTTGCCGGCAGTAGCGAGGAATACGGGTTAGCTATAGTCTCAAAACGCCAGTACCAGGAGATGGTGAACAAGTACGGTGCTGTCTTTCCTGAGCCTGAGCTTATACCAGAGCTTCCTATCAATGAGACCAACCCGCTGCGACCGATGTCTCCATACGCTGTGTCAAAGGTATCCGCCGATTACGCCATGAGGAATTATCATAACGCCTATGGATTGAAGACGATAGTCTCCAGAGCCTTTAATCACGAAGGGGCGGGACGAGGCAAGGTTTTTGTTACCTCAGCTATAACAAGTCAGGTGATGAAACTGAAGCGGGGTGAAATTGCTAAGATAACTATAGGCAATGTTAATGCTTTCAGGGATTGGTCTCATATCAGTGATATAGTGAAGGGTTACTGCCTGCTGGCAGAGAAAGGCAAGCCAGGTGAAGTCTATGTGCAGGGCTCGCAGCGGACAAATTCGGTGTTGAGTTACCTCTTACTATCCCTAGAATGCGCTGGCTATACTACACTTAAAATTGAAACTGCTAAAGGCGACAAAGCGATAGACAGGCCAACTGACATAGATAACTCAGAAATTTTCGGGCTCAGCTTTGAAAAAACCAAGGTAGATAAGCTAATGCTTCAAGATAAACTGGTGTTCGCTCCCTCAGATATTGGGATTATAGTTACGACAGAGAAAGGTAAGGTGACCGTGGAATTCGACCAAGACAGGTTTCGTCCGGCTGAAGTTCCTATCTTACTGTCCAATACAGCTAAGATTCAGAAGCTTGGCTTCAAAATAGCCCATAGCCTCAAGGATATAATCAATGACCAGTTGAACTACTATTTAGACCCCGCAAGGTAGAGATTGCTTACCAATCCGTGGTGGCAACAGGTGGATTCATTAAACTAAAATGCTACCACCCTGCCTGTGTATTGCAGGGCTTCGATATCGCCTTTCGTGATATAAATCCCCACGGAGTACTCGCCGCTGGCTATTTTCCTTAACGGAATAGTAGCCGCAAATCCCGAGTAGTCCAGGTTCAAGCCTAACTCTTTAAAATGCTGGGTAATACCCACTCGTAGCACGGTTTCTGTGGTAAATACATACGTTCTGTCAGCGGATTTTAAGACTATATATATTTCGTTGTTCATAGAGTCATGGCCTTCAATGAATGCCCAGCCGTTTATCTCCAGGGTGTGTGTGGCGACTGCAAGGTCGTCAATCCAGTACTGAATGTTGTCTGTCGCGGCGGGGAGTGTAGTTTTATACAACATGGATTCGCCGGCAACCCGTTCAAGTCTATCGAAAAGGGGCTCTGACAGGAAAAGGAGGAACAACAGAAACACACCCACGATCAGTGTGTGGGTAATTACCTGTTTCCTGTGCGCCCTGAGCCAGCTTCCTGTTGGCATGGCTAATTATTGCTCCTAATCATCCTCCAGCAGCGGATAATCGGCGTCAAAGTAGTGGTTGAAGATAAGCCGGAACGTGTTCACCGTCGATATATTATCATACAGCATGTCAGCATCCATGCCGGGCAGATACATGGCGTTAAGTATCTTTTCCCATT
>DATKVL010000129.1:0-2064 GCA_035530115.1 Dehalococcoidia bacterium
ATATTTGTAAAAACAGAGGGTGTGAACCCCGGGGAGCAAACCGAAATATTTTACGGACTGTTGAAACCGGAAACTGTCTGCGAAAATGTTTACGTAACCGAAGACGGAGATTTCGACTTCTACAATTTCGAAAGAACATCCAATGGCAGAGCAGTGGTACTAAGAAGAAATTTTATGCATGCCAGTTCCTATATCGATGTGGGTAGGATTGACAATCTGATTCTTATCACCAGGGGGCCACTGATTCCGGCAATATCAAAGCTAACCCGGGAGCAAGCAGCAGCCTTGATGGTGCTGGGACAGGCAATGGAATCCTCGGCTGGTGACCCAACCCAGGCAGGGAAAATTAGAAGCGAGTTTTTCTACGATCCCTTTGTCGCCGGAGACCTGACTGAGCATGCTAATATATTTTATGAGATAATAAAAGGTATTCCTCATCTAAATTATTATTTGCTAAATACTGGAGGAATAGGGGAAGGGGAACATTACAAAGATATAAGATTGGAATTTACCATGGCAATACTCGATTCTCTACTAAGGGGAGGTTTAGAAGATTGGGTAGATTCCCCAACAGCCTTTAAGGTGCCTAGGGCGATAAGATACGTAGATGATATTTATCTACATCCTGAGAAACTTTACTCCACAATTGAATTTGAAGAAAAGCAGAGGGAACTTAACAAAATTAGATACGAATCCGTGAAAGAACTCGGAGATTCCTTACACCTTGATATAAGGAGGGTTTTTAGCAAGCCCAGCGTCGCATAGTAGAACTGCAAGTCTCACGCGGTTCGTGTGGAATTTTGGTCTAGAATAGCTGTAAATCATAGGGAGGGCAAGAAGTGATCGAGTCCGTTGAACTTTATGAAAGATTAAAGAAGGAGAAAGCAGAGCTGTTAGAAAAGCTGGAACAGTTGATAGCTCTCGGTCAACCATCGGCAGAGAGAAAGGAAGGCAGTCCATTCGGCAAAAGGGAGGAAGGAGCCGATGAAGCCTCCGAACTAGAGAAAAGACTGATCTTGGAAGAAAGGCTGGGAGAGTCTCTCAATGAGGTTGAGCATGCCTTACAAAAATATGAAGCCGGCACTTATGGATTGTGCGATTCCTGTGGGCAAACTATAGAGCGAGCTCGCCTTGAAGCTATACCTCAAGCAAGCTTATGTTTGAACTGTAAGGCTCAGCAGGCAAAGGAAACAAAAGGGACAAGATAAAGGGCGTTCGCCTGTGTTGTGCCCCGACAAAATCGGCGACTTTGTTGTGGACAAAGATAATTCGAACCTGTCTTTGCGTGACAGCATTAAGAGAGCAACATTATGTCTCATCGTCATTGCTTTGGTAAGCGCTTCAGATCAATTGAGCAAGCTATGGATCAGAGCTCACTTAGCACTTGGGGAATCGCTCCCCATAACTGACCGCTTAAGTTTGATCTATATTGGAAATACGGGCTCTGCCTTTGGTTTACTTGCCAATCAAACCTTTCTTATTATCACTATTAGCATAGCTAGTTTGTTCATTATCTTGCTGTTTCTTCGTTACTTATCCCTAGCTACTACCCTGAGCATGGTATCTATCGGTTTGATTCTGGGCGGTGCTGTAGGCAATCTCATAGACCGCCTCCGTTTTGGTTATGTCACTGACTTCATTTACTTCCGTTTGTGGGGCAACTTCCATTGGCCTGCCTTCAACATCGCTGACACAGCTATAACGGTGGGGGTTTTTACTCTCATTTATTACTTTTATAAGTCAGGGATATTTAGAAAAGCACATAAACACAACCACAGACCCCAAAATTAAGACATTGCAATTCATCTCACCTATTCCCAACATCCGCCTTGATAAGTATTTAACCCAGATTCTTCCACAATTCTCGCGCGCTTATTTACAGAAACTAATTGGGCAAGGTTGTGTTTTAGTCAACGGGCAAAGGACAAAAGCGAGTCAGCGGCTAAATAAAGCCGACAGGGTAACAGTCGAGCTTCCTTCCCTACCAGTCCGTCCTTTAGCTGAACCAATCCCTTTAGCCATAATTTATGAAGATGAGGACATATTGGTCATAGATAAACCTGC
>DATKVL010000130.1:0-1070 GCA_035530115.1 Dehalococcoidia bacterium
AAAGCCAGTCTAATATCGTCTGGTTCTAAGCCCTTGACTATCATTTTGCGGCACGTTGGCGTAACCATAGATCCGGCCACTACAAGTTCTGTTTCATCGGCTTGTTCGGCCTGTTTATCACGATCATGTCCACGATAGACAACGTCGTCCGCGTCCATGCGATAGATCCAGTCGTAGTCCTTGTCCTTTAGGGCCTTGATACCAGTATTTAGCGCGTGGGCACAGCCTGTTCCAGGTTTTTCCGTCGATACTATTTGTATATTATCGGCGGCTTTAAATCTGTCCAAATCAGTTCCGTCATTGACAAGCATAATCTGTTCATTCGGACACTGAAACATTATGCTTTCTATTGTTGCTTCAGGGTTAGAACCAGGGCCACATGGGATTAACCATATATGTTTCATTGTTTGTTTTTCTTCTTACGTTCTTTTACTGGTTCTTCTACTAACTGTTGTTCTTTGGAAATAGACCTGGACATTTGGTTATGTCTGATATATGCGTTCTTCTCCAGCCCAGGGTCTGATATCCCGGATATCCAGGCCCAGCGCCAGTCCAACTCACTAATTTGTAGAGGCTCTTTACCGCGTATCGGCGTAGTAGCAGATACTATTTTCGACAATATCTTCTGATCCCATATATCTGGATTGGCCTGACACATATCCTGCCAGTTGGCAAGCAAAGTTTTACACTCTGGCGTATTGGTTATCCACAGGGTTCCGGAAAGGACCTCTCTTGCACCGCTTGGGCGATAGTGAAGGACATAAGAAAAGTAGGGCGCTGTGGTGTTGTTGTATCCTCTGAAGTCAGGTTTATTTATTATTTCCGCGTCGGCGTCAAGAAGCCACAGCCCATGTCCTTCCGGAATTGTATTTATCAGAGCAAGACAAACAGTTGGTTTTAGCGCACAGTTCTTGACCCAAGATTCTCCGCCTTCTATTGCATAGGAATTTGATTCAGATTCGGCGATGGCAAAACTCAAGGCGTTTCGTTTTGCCACTTCTTCATAAGGCGATCCGGTGGTGTACCAGTTAAAAATAGTTGGCATTTGTTCTCCTATATATCAATTATAC
>DATKVL010000131.1:0-4657 GCA_035530115.1 Dehalococcoidia bacterium
AGTATATATTACAGAGTAGGCGATACGCAACTTGCCCACCAGGTAATTATCTGCCGTACCGGGCATTTCGCCTCCCTCTTCACAATGACAGAAAGTGGAGGCAAGTATTTGACAAATATTAAGGACGACTGTAGCATCTGCTGTAATTAATGTGTCCAAAAGCGACTAAACCAATATAAATGTTGAAAGTAAAATTTAGGGTAATCTGGCGTGTATCTTTCGCCCTGGTGCTGGCACTTACCTTGATTGTCACCACCTTGGGGGGTATTGCCGGCCTGCCCATGCGGGAGGCATACGCTTCAGGAGGCACTTTTGGCGGCGGCACCGGAACTCCAGCTGACCCCTACATGATTGAGGACGTTGCCGACCTCCAAGCTATTAAAAACAACCTCACAGCACATTATGCCCTTGCTAATGACATTGATGCTTCTGCAACAAACGGATGGAACGACGGACAGGGGTTTGAACCCATCGGAAATGCTGATAACCTGTTCTCGGGAGGCTTCGACGGCAAAGGCTACACTATCACTGGCCTGTACATCAACCGCCCGGACACTGATAACGTGGGGTTGTTTGGGCATGTTGGGCATGATACGGAAGCGACGGTTATTAAAAATGTTCGCTTAGTAAATACCACGGTCATCGGCGCCCGCGGGACCGGCACCTTAATCGGCAGGGTAACCGGTAACGCCAATACTTTAATAGAGTACTGCTCTGCAGTGGGCGGCAATGTTACCGGGAATGGGGCTACTGGAGGGCTCATAGGCTCCTTTAACAGTTGGCGGACAACACCCGGTGGTACAGACAACCCGGTACTACACTACAGTTATACAGATGTCGCAGTATCCTCTTCTGTTAGTGGTGGGGGGAGAGACAAATTTGGCGGCTTGGCAGGGTGTTCGCAAAAAGGGACGATTCAAAATTCTTATTCCAGAAGCTCTGTCACTGTTACCGACGGATCGAGGATCGGTGGGCTGGCCGGCTGCATTGATTACAGAGGAGAAATCTTAAACTCGTACTCTACAGGTGTTGTAAGCACAACTAACTCCGTCTCGGTTGGTGGATTAGTGGGCAATAGAGAGGGACGAGGTCCCAACGCCGGGGTTGTTACTCACTCATTCTGGGATATAGAGACCTCCGGACAAACAACGAGCGCTGGCGGCACCGGCAAGACTACCAGCGAGATGCAGACCGAGTCTACCTTTACAGACGCGGGATGGAACTTCGATGATATTTGGAACATTGACAGCGGGGAGAACGATGGCTATCCGTACCTGATCTGGGTGGGCTTTGTTCCTGCGGAATTGACCCTCACCGGTGAATTCACGGCCAAAAACAAGACTTACGATGCCACCAGCATTGCCGAATTTAATACCTACAACCTTGCTTTAAGCGGTGTATCAGGTGGCCATAATGTTAGTCTGGTTGATGTCGTTATTCGGTTTTCTGACATAGATGTAGCAAGCAATCAGACCGTAAATATCGCAAGCGCTGCGCTTGAAGGAACTGATGCTCACGAATACATACTCTCTCTTGTAGGCACTCCAATTGCTACTGCCGACATTATCCGCAGAGATATCACCGTCACTGCCGATGATAGGGGCAAGGTCTACGGCCGGGCTGACTCGGCTCTGACCTATCAGGTAACCGATGGCTCCCTGGCTGACGGGGATGAGTTTACCGGTGAGCTGGAAAGAGAACCCGGCGGGGCTGTGGGCAGCTATGACATCTTGCAGGGCACACTGGCCATTAATGACTATAACAATGGCAACAATTACGACCTGACCTTTGTCGAGGGCACATTTAGCATCACGGTCTGCACTGGGTGCACTCCCCTGCCATACTGCATGATCCTTACAGCCTACGGCAGCGAAATGTCGTACAGAATAACAACTCTCCGTGAGTTCAGAGATGAATACCTGCTGACCAACGCGGTGGGACGAGTCCTGGTAGGCATCTATTACAGATTAAGCCCGCCAATAGCCCGGTTTATAATTCAGCATCCAAGCCTCAAGTCTATAGTGAGAGTCGGGCTGTTGCCTGCCGTGACTATGAGCGCCATAGTCGTCCATAATACTGCGGCGGAAAAGACGGCCATAGTAGGCTAATTGGCTCTGGTCTCAGTGGCAATGGCGGCATTGGCAACTACATATCATATGTACGATTCGGCAAGCTCGAAATAGCTCTGGGCGGCAGTTAACACCTTGGCTTTTTCTTCTTCGGGAATATAGGGGTCGTCGAGCTTAAAGCTTTCCACCTTGCCCCTGACGTAAGCCCGGTAGCACTTGTAGAATTTTAGCAATTTCAGGAGCTCTTCGTCATGGCCCAGCTCTACATAAGTATTTACCAGGTGTCGGGAAAGACAAGCCTGCTGATAGCGGTCTAAGTCCATAGCTAGAAAGGCAATCTCCGAAGCCACGTCGGAATATCGGAAGCGGTCATTGAATTCAATGCAGTCGTAAATGCAGATATCGTCAGTGAAACAAACATGAGCGGCATGAAGGTCGCCATGGCAATCTCTTATTTTGCCTTCTCTTACCCTTTTCTCAAACAGGCTGGCATTGCTTTTGATGAAATTGTCGGTATAGCCTTTAATTCGTTCATATTTCGCCCTAAAAATGGTGAGACCAATGTATTTTTCGGTTTGAGCGAAGTTCTCGTCACAATTGTGGCGTATAACATCCAATCTGCCAAAGGCGGCAATTTTTTGATTTGTTTCAGCTTTTTGGTGAAAGCTCATTAGCTTTTCAGCCACCCTTGCCACCATTTCCGGAGTTACCTGACCCCGGGGCAAAAGCACATCCATCATGCGGTCCTGAGGCAACTGCTTCATTTTGACAGCATACTCTATCGCTTTGCCTTGCCCTTCGATGCGAAGCTCGCCCTTTTCTTCGACAATCGGTACCACGGCTAAATACGCACCGGGACAAAGGCGTCTATTTAACTCCAGCTCTTGATGGCAGAAGAAATGGCGTTTCTCCAAAGTAGTGTAATCCAGATAACCTAGATTGACCGGCTTTTTAATCTTGTATACATATTCGCCGGTAAGGAGAATAAGAGACATCTGGGTCTGGACCAGTTCTATCTTTTGTGGTTTGTGGGGATAGGCTTGAGACTTAAGAAGGGCTCCGACTGTAGATGGTAATATTGACATAAGACTTCTCGTGAAATTTCAGGGTCTTTCCCATAAGGCTGCCATTCCCTGTCCACCACCAATACACATGGTTTCCAGGCCACGATGTAGATTTCTATGCACCATATCGTAGATGATGGTGACTGCTATTCTCGCTCCGGTGCAGCCAATAGGATGACCCATAGATATGCCGCTGCCATGAGGGTTTACGTGGTCAAAATCCCAACCAAGCTCTTTCATGCAACCTAATACCTGAGCAGCAAAGGCTTCGTTAAGCTCAATAACATCAAAATCTTTATTGCCAAGCCCCGTCTTTTTGAGCACCTTTCTTACCGCCGGCACAGGGCCTAATCCCATGTATTTTGGGTCTGTCCCGCCTGAAGCCCAGGCTCTAAGGGTTGCCATAGGTTCGAGACCCAATTCTCTAGCCTTGTCTCTGGACATAAGCACTACTGCAGCCGCAGCATCATTAATCCCTGAAGAGTTACCAGCAGTGACTGTTCCGTCTTTTCGGAATGCCGGAGGGAGTTTAGCCATTTTCTCCATGGAAGTGTCCATAGGTCGCTCATCAGTATCAAAAATAATGGGCTCTCCTTTCTTCTGCGGGATAGGAAAAGGAACTATCTCATCCTTAAATAAACCCTCCACTATGGCTTTGCGCGCCCGCATATGGCTAAGATAGCCTATCTCATCCTGCTGTTGGCGAGTGAAGCCATATCTATTGGCGATTTCCTCTGCGGTATTTCCCATATGATAACCGTAAAATATTTCCCACAATCCATCATAGACCATGAGGTCTATAAGCTCTCCCCTGGCTCCGACATCCATGCGATAGCCCCAGCGGGCTTTAGGGAGAAGGTAAGGGGCGTGGCTCATGCATTCCATGCCTCCAGCGACTACGACATCGGCTTCGCCCAGCATTATGGCTTCTGCTCCCAAGGTGATAGCTTTTAAACCTGAGGCACAGACCTTATTCACTGTAAAGGCAGGGGTTTCTTTAGGAATGCCGGCGTGGATACAGGCCTGGCGAGCTGCGTTTTGCCCTTGCCCTCCCTGAAGAACATTTCCCATAACTACTTCGTCAACCTGAACAGGATGCAAAGAAGAATCGTAATCATAGTGCTTTTTCTCCAGCTCTATTATTCCATCAGACTTGAGTGCGTCAGGGCCATAACTGAGTAATTCTTCACCGGACTTCGGCCTTAGTCCTGCTCGCTTAAGTGCCTCTTTGATTATCGCGGCACCTAGCTCAACAACAGGTATACCTTTTAAAGAACCTCCAAATGCGCCAATAGCTGTCCTGGCACCACTGACGGCAACTACTTCTTTTTGCATGCTTTAATCTCCTTTTACCAGAATTTCCTCTCAGGCAGTGCAATCCGGATATCCGAGCGAAGCCAAATTGCAGTCCGGCACTCTAATACAGGGCTATGAAGGTCTGAATGCCAAAAAGGTTGTCGAGTTTTCTCCTTCGCCCCTATGTAAGAACTCTACCTGAAGAGGAGTGCCAATTTTTATGGTTTC
>DATKVL010000132.1:0-1763 GCA_035530115.1 Dehalococcoidia bacterium
TTATCACGGTTCTCAATGTTACAGGCAACTGGATGGTACCCTCGGTCCAGGCTGAAGCAGTAGACAAAATTGCTCAGGCCCTGGGCGAGATAGACCCGGAGAACGCTGCATATTATCAAGAGAGAGCTGCAGAGAGGGCACAAGCTATTTTAGCCAAGGGAGAGAAAGTAGTAGAAGATAGATTATCGGGAGCCGGATTAGAGGAGGTAAAGGTAATCTGCGCTGCCATGCAAGAGGGATTTGTAAGGTGGGTCGGGTTTGATGTCGTGGCTACATACGGTCGGCCTGAAGACTTAACCCCGGCGGAAATGAAAGAACTGATAGACACAGCCAAAGAAGCTGGGGTAGCTCTGGTTATCGACAATCTCCAGAGCGGTACCGCAACGCTAGGCGCAGCTATGGAACAGGATATTGAAGCCATTTCGGTAACCATATCCAACTTTCCCGGTGGCTTGGAAAATACCGAAACCTGGGAGAAGGCGATAGATAAGAACGTTGATTTACTGCTGGAAGCTTTGAATGAATGGGAGGAACAATATGGATAACACAGTCATCAAGATTCAAGACGCTGTGGTTTCTTACCGGGAAGATGTGGCTTTACAGGGCGTGTCTCTGGAGGTAAGGAAAGGAGAATTCATTGGTATTATCGGACCTAACGGCGCCGGCAAAACTACCCTGCTCACAGTAATTAATGGCCTGGGCAAACTGGTTCATGGACAAGCCTGGGTGTTAGGGTCGCGGCTAAATGGGAGAAATAGCATTAATTTAAGAAAGCGCATAGGCTATGTGGCTCAGGTAGAAAATATCGACCCCAGGTTGCCCATCAATGTTAGGGAGACGGTAATGGTAGGGTGCTATGGCCGTCTGGGACTATTCCATCGGCCGACACGGGCTCAATGGGAAACGGTAGATAAGGTATTGGAAATGGTCGGCATAGCTCATTTATCACAACGCCCGATAGGACATCTATCCGGGGGCGAATACCAAAGAGCAGCCATTGCCCGAGCTTTAGTCCAGCAGCCCGAGATATTTCTTCTCGATGAGCCGACAGCTTCCATAGACCAAAAAGCTCAGCGCGAAATCTTGAGCCTGATACAGCTAATTCACAGGGAATACCATACGACCACTCTATTTGTCACCCATGACCTTAGAACGCTGCCCCCTATTTGCCAGCGATTGATTCTAATGAAGGATGGTAAGATATGGCAGCAAGGTAGTCCGGATTCCATGCTTCGGGAAGAGGTGCTGAGTCAGCTTTACGAAGCTCCGGTCTCAGTATCAACTGAGATTGCTCCACTTCAGACATAACGACAGGTGATGGAATGGATTTTTCTATTTTACAGTACCATTTCATGCAAAACGCCATTCTTGCCGGGTTACTCGGTGGCATAGCCTGTTCTGTAGTGGGCGTCTTCGTCGTTACCATGCATCTCTCCTTTATCGGGGTATGCATTGCCCACGCTGCCTTTGCCGGAGCGCTCCTTGGCCTCTGGCTGGGGTTTAACCCCTTGTTTGGTGCCTTGCTCTTCAGCCTGGCCTCGGCAGCTATTATCGGACCCGTGGCTGACCGTGGGGAATTAAATCCCGATACTTCCATAGGTATTATTTTCTCCCTGATGCTGGGACTTGCTTTCCTATTCATGGGACTGATGCACGGGGCCAGAACTGAAGCCTTAAACCTGTTCTGGGGGAGCATATTGACCGTTACGCAACAGGACATCATCTTTTTAGCCGTTACAACAGGTGTGATAGTTGGGCTGGTG
>DATKVL010000133.1:0-8320 GCA_035530115.1 Dehalococcoidia bacterium
CGGATTCCCGGTCGCAAACTCACAGCACGGGAAGCGGGAGATTGAGTCGATCGGGTTTAAAAACGTCCTCGTCGCTCCATGTGGGGTTGATACGAAGGTGTTTCGCCCGAACGAAGGGGCACGAAAGGCGGAGCGGGCGGAAAAAGGCTGGACAGACGATACGTTCGCTATCGGTTCAGTCGGCATCAACTACCCGGACGACCGTAAAGGATTCACGTCTCTCATGCTCGCGTTTCGTGACTTCCACGACCTTCACCCGGAGGCGCGGTTATATATCCACACACACGCATACGGCAAGCGCGAGGATACGCTGCAACTTCTCGCTGTGGCGCGCGACCTGAAGATTCAGGACTTTGTCTCATGGCCTGATCAAATGGCTTATGATTTAAACTTCGTCAATGAGGACTGGTTGTCTGATATCTACAACGCATTCGATGTATTCTGCCTCCCGACGCGCGGCGAAGGGTTCGGGATCCCGCTTATCGAGGCGCAAGCGTGCGGCGTGCCGGTGATTACGTCCGATTTTACGACCGGGCCTGAGCTTGCCGGTGATACCGGATGGCTGATTGAGACGTACCCGGATGATGATGAATGGGTACCTGTCGGAACGTGGCGACGGCGCCCGCGACCATCTGAGATCCTGGATTGTCTAGAAGTCGCATATTCGGCATGGAAACATGGAAGTTTTCAGCCGATAAAAGAGAGCGCGCGGGAATTCGCACTCCAATACGATTGGAATGTCATATGGGAAAATAACTGGCTGCCGATCCTCAAGATGATGGAGAGCGGGTTGTCGTGGCAGAAATACGCAGCCGAGAGGAAGGCACAGTTGGAAAAGGAAAACCCGGACATGGAGTATGACATTATCCGGATCGGACAGGCAGAGCAAAATGATAAACCATAATATCAAAATCGAATATCTCGTTGATTTTAGTGTATGGAAAAAAGGCGACCAGCGACGAGTCCCCCCGAAACTTGCGGAGATATTGATTGAATCCGGGACGGCGAAGTTGGTTGGAATGTCGCCCAGAAACAAGATGATTAAGGAGTAAAGGAAAATGGCAGACGTTGTATTTAATTCATTTAAGAAGGACGTTATGGCGGGGAATGTTGACCTCGACACAGACACGATCTACGTGATGTTGGTCACATCATCCTACACGCCTGATATAGATGCTCACACCGTCCGCGACGACGTGACAAACGAAGTTACCGGCACCGGATACACAGCCGGCGGCGCGGAAATTACCAGTAAAGCCGTCACTCAGGACGACACTGACGATGAGGGTGTATTTGACGGCGCCGATGTCACATGGGCAAGTTCAACAATTACCGCCCGCGGTGCTGTCGTATATAAAAGCACGGGCGCGGCGGCGACCGATAACCTGGTCGCATATTTCGACTTCACGGCTGATAAGTCATCCAATAACGGCGACTTCACGATTCAATGGAGTACGGAAGGGATCGTTAATCTCTCTTAGAATTGAAACCAGGGAGGGGGAATGTCTAAGTCTGTTTTAATCGGCGTGCCGGTTCAGAGGGGTCAGATCGAGATCGGCTTTATGACATCGCTATTGGCAACAACTCGCAACTTATCACGCAACGGTATCTATAACCGCGTGATTACGAACGAATCGTCGGTCATCTCATATTCCAGGAATTGCGTTGCGGAGCGGGCGGGACTTGATTATCTGATGTTTATTGACACGGATATAAAGTTCCCGCCGTGGGGCGTCAAGCGGCTTATTGAGCGCGATGTCGATATCATCGGCGGCCTGTATTTCCGAAAGACACCGGATCACCGCCCCCTCGTCTTTAAATTCAATGACAACCGCCGGTTCCAGGAGATATTTGATTTCCCGAACATGGTATTTGAGTGTGACGGCGTGGCGACCGGATTCATGCTGATAAAGCGTAAAGTTTTCGAGGCGTTTCATGAGGCGAGAATCGCGCCCTTTGATATGGGAGCCGGCCCGATTGGGAAAGAAGAGGGAGAAGACTTGGCGTTCTGTCGGCGCGCGCGAGACATGGGATTTAAAGTTTTTTGTGATCCGACGATCCCGCTTGGACATATCGGTCATGAGGTTTTTACCCGGCAGCATTTCGATAACGTTTTGTCGTTTCATCAGTGGAAAGAGAAAAACGAAACCTATGACAATAACATCGACGGGTGGATGTCAAAAACTGAACTCAACTGGCTCTATAAGTCGGCAGCCGGAATGAACACTATCGCTGAAGTCGGGAGCTGGAAAGGGCGAAGCACTCACGCGCTTTTAAGTGGATGTCAAGGGACGGTCTTTGCGGTCGATCATTTTCAAGGAAGCGCGGGAGAAGAAGACGTTCACAAGGAAGCCAAGGAAAAGGATATTTCGGAAATATTCAACCTCAATGTCAGTCACTTCCCGAACCTCCGCACATTAAAGTGTTCGAGTGTTGAGGCGGCGGGACAATTCAAGGATCAATCCATTGACATGGTTTTTATCGATGGTGGTCACGGTTATGATGAGGTCAAGGCTGATATTGCCGCATGGCTTCCGAAAGCACGGAAAATGATATGCGGTCATGACTACAACATCCCCTCCGTACAAGACGCCGTGACTGAGGTGTTCGGTATACCCGACACAGCGGGTTCGATATGGATAAAAAACCTGTAAGAAACCTCGCCCTCGTTGACATGGACGCCGGGATACCGCTCCAAGCGCAAGGTAAGGACGGCACTTGGTGGAAACTTCAAGGGGAGTGTTGTCGCTGCGGGACGTGCTGTGAGTCGAAGTCATGCCGTCATTTTGGTTATGAACTTTTAAATAATAAACAAATGGCTAAATGTAAAATTCAATTCGAGAAACCGTGGGGGTGTCGGATTTTCCCGCACGATCCGCTTCAACCGCTCCCTACTCATTGTGGATATACTTGGATTAAAATTTAATGGGCGCAACTTTTACACCGAAACAGCGAAACTGGAAGTGGTTCGCAAATGACGCATCTGAACCGTCTTCTCAACTCGCCAATGAAATTACAAAACCCACATTAACCGATGATAGTGAAATCCGACTCCGCCTTGATATCACAGATACGGGCGGTAAAGCGGCAAATAATATCGTTATCGACCTCGAATACTCAACCAATGAGTCGTCATGGGATGCGTTCGGCGCGGCGAATCATTGGGATTACGCCGACGGTTTAGCGACTGAGGGAAACCTTGTCACGACGTTTAAATTGACGGGGCCGGACACGGCGGGTGAATATTCAGAGAGCGCGGGAGGCTCGGGCGGGTATGACTTTGGTGCTGGAAGTAGCGTAGAGTTTGATTTTTGCATTCAACCGACCGCCAATGTATCGCCAACTACGACTTATTTTTTCCGCGCCAAAATCGCCGGGGCTGAAGTCCCGCTTGATACGAGTGAGGCGCATCCACAGGTGTTGACAGCAGGCGGAAACGTCACTGTCAGCGCGACAACACCTTTCGGATCATTAAGTGCGGTCGCCGCATCGATTGTCACGGCGGCGGTCATTTCACTTGGGGTTTTGTCGGGAAGTTTTAGTCTTCCATCCCCGAGCATTGGGGTTAATCATACAGAACATGCCAATATTCAGGTTATCAGCGCATCACAGCCATCACTCTCAATTCTGACAGATGTAGTACTTAGCGTATCACCTCAAGATGTCACCGCATCGCTCCCGACACTTGGTGTAAAAACCGACAGCGTTATCATTGCAGGTGCGGGCGTCGGAACATTCTCTCAACCTGCGGCGATCATTAGTCTTGGCGTGTCCGCCTCGGCGAGTGTTCAGTCTGTCACGGTTGAATCCTTGTCGCCTGAAATTCAAACCGATTCCACCGTCTCGCTATCAGCCGGAACGATAACAGCAAGTCAACCATCGCCTGATATTCTTTTCGGGTGTACGGCTCCTGCCACACAGCAGGACGTCGCCTTGTCACTTCCGTCACTCACAGTAAACACGGGGGTTCAGTTAAGCGTTGTGGCACAGGCCGGAACGTTCAGCGTCCCGGCGGCATCTGCCCTATCATCCGGCGCAGTGACCGCATCGGCTGCCGTTGCGCCTGTGACAGCGGAAGTGCCGCCACCGTCGATTATAACCGATCAAGTTATCACTCTCGATGAACAGGGCGTGACATTTTCACTTCCCGTGCCATCGGTTATAACCGATCAGATTGTCGCTGTTAGTGGACAGGATTCGACATTCTCGCTTCCTGTGACGACAATTATAACCAATCAGGTTATTGCCGTCGGTGAGCAGGGCGTGACATTCTCGCTTCCTGTGCCGTCGATAACAACCGATCAGGTTATCGCTGTCGGCGAAATGGAAGCGACATTCTCACTGCCCGTGCCGACGATTGTCGTACAGGCAGCGGAAAATGTTACCGCTGAGGTTGCGGATGTGTCAGTCACGGTGTCATTACCGGGATTAAGTGTTAATACCGCCGCGACGATCGAACTGCCGACCCCTACAATATCCGCTTCCGGGCCGACAACCACCGCACTTACCGCCGCTGTATCGATTACCGTTGACCTTCCCGCGCTGTCTGTGTCCTGCGGGACGGTTTACGAGGCCGTATGCGCGGGGATTGTGTCAAGTGTTCCCGCCGTGACCATTAAGTCCGGTGTTTTGTTTTTAGGAAGCGCGCAGGTTGTCACTGTATCGCTTCCGGCCATTACAATAAACGTCACTCAGTCGGAACGGCTTGATAGTATCATCACGACTTCAGACTTGGAATATAAAGCCGGAATCGACAACTCAATGTCTTTAATAGGCCAAATCATTAGAGAAATTATTCTCAAAAGTACAATCACTTTATAGGTAAACAATGTCTGTATTTAAAGGCGCCATCGGTCAAAAAATAATCCTGAATGTTGGTGTGGATATATCCGCAGCCACAACCAGGCAAATTAAATATTGGAGAAGTGACGGCACCTCCGGAGCGTGGACGGCTGCCGAAGAAAGCTCAACCAGTATTTCCTACACCACAACTTCAGCGTCAGACTTGAGTACCGTGGGCCTGTGGAAACTGCAGGCCTATGTCGTTACTCCTGATTGGGCGGATCACGGGGATATTGTGCGGATTGACGTTAAAAACACCTTATAGGGGAAAATATGTCTGTATCAGAATATGCACTAACATCTGTTGATGAGGTTTTATCATATCTCGGAAAAGATCCTCATCGAAATGCACTATGGGTATATTGCAGTCAAGGTGACGCAACTGCCGCAACGGTCAAGGTGACGGACACCACAATAGTATTGACGATTACGGGCGGTGCCGAGGCTGGAGCGGACACGCTGACCCTTGCCGACGCAGATAAAAATACCCTATCTGAACTCGTGACGGCAATCAACGCGCTGACCGGATGGACAGCGGGACGGATTTATCATGCCGATGCTTCATCCGGTGACCTACTCGTAACGGGCGCCTTGTCATGCCTTGGTTCAGCCAACGAGATCACCCTGGAAACGAAAGATATTTACCTTATTGAAAAAACCATCGATCGCGCGACCGGGTTCATTGAGCGGTATTGTGATCGGAAATTCGTGACGCGATCCTACACACAGGAGAGTTATTACGGCAACGGAAGCAACAAACTCCTCATCGACCAATACCCCGTCACCCGCGTCGTCCGGCTGCGCTCCGGGCGGTCAACGTCATTCTCCATCAAAAACACGTCGACTGATGCGAATTTCTGCACCGTCGAAATCACAGCCACCACGATTCGGCTTGTCGTAAACGGCGGCGCGAACGTGGATGACTCAGCACTTACACTCGCCGACTACACGACAATCGACGCTTTAATCGCCGCTATCGTCGCGCTTAGTAAAGGTTGGTCATGCACGACACTCGCCACAGATACGAGCACGCGCGACGCCTCAGAGCTTCTGATTCGCCCGTCGATGAATGTGACGCCCGTTGTGCAGGCTGAGTGTGAAACGGCGGACGTTGAGTATACCGATTATCAGGTGATCAGTCCGACTGAGTCGCGCAATTATGGCGTGATTGTACGTCCGGGCGTGTTTTTTCCCGGTACTGAATATTTCATTGATTACACCGCAGGATACACGGCAATCCCGGCGGAACTCGAACAGGCATGTATCGAGCTTGTGAAGTATAAGTTCGATCAATCGACGAGAGACCGCGGACTTAAATCTGAGAAATTGGGCGGCGTGTACGAGTATGTTATGGCGGATTTAAAGGACGGTCTGCCGTATGACCTGCTTATGGAACTTAATCTATTTCGGAGGGTGGAGGTTTAAATGGGAAAATCAGTTCCGCTTTTACGGGCTGAGATACGAGACGACGGGTCGATTTATCTTGCGACCGTAAACCGCAAGCACGTTCTCGAACTTATTGAGGTGATGGTTAAAAATTACGCCAAATTCGAGGAACGGGATCAACTGCAAGTCACAATTTTTGAGACAAGGGACGTCAAATGAGCTTTCCTTCACTTCTTGATTCAACTGCCGATATCTTCGCCGAAGCGTTATCGAGTGATAGCCAGGGCGGATATAGCGGATCAGGTACATACACAACCGTCGTCTACCGACGCGTGCCGTGCCGATTCGAGAATATCGCGGCGAAGCTTTTAGAGAAAAGCCTGTTGTACGCGAAACAGGCCATTTACCCGGACTATTTTGTCTACATGGAATATCGAAGTGGAATCAAGGAAGGGTATGCGATTAAAAAAGACGGGCGGACATGGTTGATCAAACTCATCCATAACTGGTCTGAACAGAACAAAATTATATGGTGTGAGGTTGTCGAGAAGGGACGGGCGGAATTGTAATGGGTGAGTTTAACGTTGAAATTACAGGACTTGATAAAGCCCTGAGTAAAATCACACGCTACACCAACGTCACGCCGGAGAAAGTCAAGAAGGCTATGATCCAGACCGGATACGCGATTGAAACGGAGGCGAAAAAAAACGTCCCCGTCGATTCCGGAAACCTAAAAAGCAATATTACGACAAGCTGGTCGGGCGATGGGCCGGGACAGGAAAAAGACGGTGTCGGTAAACCTCCGGCTGTACCTGGTGAGGAAACGGTCGTTGTCGGGTCGAACGTTGAATATGCCAAGTATCAGGAGTTTGGATTTCATGGTGAGGTGAAGGTCAGGGCGCACACGCGCGCGGGGGTGGGCGTGAAGGCGCACACGCGCAAGGTTAATTATGCGGGGAAGCCTTACCTCTATCCGGCATTCCAGAAGAAAAAAGGAATGCTCAAGAAAAAATTAGATAAGGCGGTGGAGCTTGACAAAACTTGATTTGGGGTCTGGGGGGAGAAAAATAGCGGGGTATCTGTCGGTCGATAACGACCCGGCGACACTTCCGCACGTTCTCCATAACATCGAGGAGCGATTCCCGTTTGACGATAGTACAGTCGATGAGGTCCGCGCACATCACATCCTTGAACACATCCGCACAGAGAAAAAGACGTTCGTCATGTACGAAATATGGCGTGTGCTGAAACCGGGGGGCGTCGCGAGTATCGAGATCCCGCTATTCCCGTACCCGCAAGCCGTCATGGATCCAACGCATATCAGTTTCTGGGTGCGCGAATCGTTCTGGTACTACGAACACGGCAACCGATTCCGCGATGCGTTCGATCGGCGCACGAGCTACCCCGTGCCGTCGTTTCGTGTCGTGACGGATAACTCGGAGGGATGGCTGCTGAAGTTGGTACTCGAGGCGGTGAAATGATTTTGCAGGGCGATTGTATTGAGGTCATGAAGTCGATTAAGCCGAACTCGGTTGACACCATCGTTACCGATCCACCGTATAACCTTCATTTTATGGGTAAGGATTGGGACAAGGGGTTGATACACGAGAAATGGCTCACCGAAGCATTCCGCGTGATGAGGCCGGGATCTTCACTGTTGGCTATGGGCGGAACTCGTACATTTCATAGGATGGCGTGTGCTATTGAGGATACCGGATTCATTATCAAAGATTGTCTTATGTGGATATACGGGCAGGGGTTCCCGAAGGCGCAGGATTTAGGGAAGATGATTGACAAGAGGGAAGGAGCGGAGAGGGTGGTCAAAATAAGGGTTCGAGTTAAAGGTGGCGGGACGGAATATGTAAATCGCTCAAATTATACCCAAGAGTATCGACCCGGTGATTATCAGAAGGGCGGAAACATTCTTGATGTTACATCCCCCTCCACCGACCTCGCTAAACACTGGGACGGCTTCAAGATCGGCGGTATCAAACCCGCATGGGAAAGTATAATATGGGCTTATAAACCCTTGACTGATATAGAGTTATTTAGTATAATGGTTCATAAGATAAAGGAGCTATTATGCCTTATA
>DATKVL010000134.1:0-6708 GCA_035530115.1 Dehalococcoidia bacterium
GGCCTTCAGTGCCCGAAGTATCTCTGGATGCAAATCCACGAATCCGAAAGAATCCCCGAACCAGATGCCGTTACCCAGTATATCTTCGACCAGGGGCATGTGGTCGGTGAATATGCCAAGAAGCTGTTTCCCGGCGGCATAGATATACCACATGACGATTTCATGGGGAACGTAGCCGCAACAAAGCAACTGCTCGCAGAAAAAAAGCCGTTATTCGAGGCAGGTATACTCTCCGGGAGAATCTATTGCAGATTGGACATATTAAACCCGGTGAACGAGGATGAGTGGGATATCATTGAAATAAAGTCCGGTACATCTGTGAAAGAGGTGTATATCGATGATGTGTCCTTTCAGAAATTCTGCTGTGAGAAATCCGGGCTAGGGATAAGGAGCTGTAATCTAGGTTTCATAAATAAGCAGTATGTGAAGAAAGGCGAAATCAATCCGAAGGAGCTATTCATTCTGGAAGATGTGTCGACTCAGGTGGAGGAAATCAGCGGGGGCATAGAGGAACGGGTATCTAACCTGCTCGAGGTTATCTTGAATAAAGCATGTCCTGAAATGACTATCGGCCAGCACTGTCTGGCACCATATGAGTGTCCACTCCGTGCGGAATGCTGGGGGTTCCTACCTGAGAACAGCGTATTTGATTTGCGGGGTGGAAAGACAAAGCAATTTTCTCTATGGGAGCAGGGAATTTTGTCGATCAAAGACATTCCAGACGATATTCCTCTGTCCAGGCAACAACAGATTCAGAGGGAATGCGTAATAACAGGCAATGTACATGTTGATAAGGAGGAAATCAGGCAATTCCTGAGTAGGTTGAAATACCCTTTATACTATCTGGATTTTGAGACATTCGGCCCGGCCATACCGCTATATGACGGCACGAGACCGTATCAGGATATCCCGTTTCAATTCTCATTACATGTTGTAGAAAGCGAAAAATCCGAGCCAGTACACCGCTCGTTCCTGGCTGAGGGGACAGAGGACCCCAGGCCGCAGATTCTTCATGAACTAAAAAGGTTGCTCGGTTCGGAAGGCAGCATCATAGCATATAATGCCGGGTTTGAAGAGGGCGTCTTGAAGGGGCTGGTTGAGGCTTTTCCTGAATACACCGATTGGCTAGAAGGTATTCTCACGAGGATGGTTGATTTGCTGTACCCGTTCACGAACTTCCATTACTACCATGCGTCACAAAAAGATACAGCATCTCTTAAGAAGGTGTTGCCAGCAGTCACCGGAAAAGGTTACGAGGAGATGAATATAGGTGCCGGGATGGACGCAAGCGCCGCCTTCGCAAGAATAATGTGTAGTGATGCAACAGAAGAAGAAATCGCCAGGGTCCGGGCGGATTTGGTCAACTATTGTAGTCTGGACACCGAAGGGATGATCTGGGTTGTGGACGAGTTGAGAAAGCTGTCAAATTGATTCTCGACAAGTAGATTATTTCACGAGGTCATTTTTGTAACACGAGCAACAATTCCAGGGACAACACACCAATCAGGCCTGCTACAAATTAAGTATTATGTCTCCGGAATACCATATAGTACGAGACACGTAGAAGCACGTTGAAGAAACCTGGCAGTGCCTAACACTTGATTTTGTTACCCAATATGGGTAATATAGTACCCGAAATGGGTAATGTTTATGAATGAAAATTTGTTATGCAGTGGTCTCTTCGGCAAAACACGGCAGGCAGTCCTTGCGCTCCTCTATGGGCGAGCGGATAGCTCTTTTTATACCAAACAAATACTGGACGCCGTGAAAATCGGCCGGGGAACGGTGCAGCGAGAGCTGAAAAACCTGACGGATACGGGCATCATCATCAGGGAAGTCCAAGGGAGGCAGGTATATTATCGAGCCAATGCCCGGTGCCCTATCTTCGATGAGCTTAAAAGCATCGTGAGGAAAACCTTCGGCATGGCTGATGTCATCAGACAGTCTCTGGCGACTAATGCAGATAAAATACGGGTAGCTTTTATCTTCGGCTCAGTAGCCAGGAGCACCGATGACCGAAGAAGCGACATTGACCTGATGATGGTGGGCAAAATCTCTTTTGGAGACGTGGTTTCGCTTCTCACCCCGGCAGAACAAAAACTGGGGCGCGAGGTTAGTCCTGTTGTCTACCCGATTGCCGAATTCAAGAAGAAAGTGAAAGAGGACCATCATTTCGTCAAGACAGTGCTTGAGGATGAGAAGATATTTGTGATAGGCGATGAAGATGAGCTTAGAAAACTGGCTGAATGATAAACTGATTGTGAAACACCGCCCATCGGCAGGTGAAGTTGCCGAACTGCTGCATATCTGCGACCGTGACCTGGAAAAAGCACAGATAATCGAGCTCGGTCCAGATTGGCGATTGAGTATTGCGCATAATGCGGCTGTCCAAACTGCTAAGGCGGCGCTGGCAGCAGTTGGCTATCGTGCTCGGAAAGAGGGGCAGCATTATCTTGTTCTGCAATCATTGGCTTTCACCATTAAAACAAACCCCGCTACAATTAAGCAATTGGACAAGTTCCGTGAAAAACGTAATATCAGCGATTATGAAAGAGCTGGACTGGTCACTGAACAAGAAGCCGAAGAAATGATAGCACTGGCGAAACAACTCCGCGATGATGTTGAGCAATGGCTCCATGCTCATTATCCCAGTCTTGCCAGGGAGATTTAGATGCCGGTGTATGCGAATTCCAGGGACATCATACCAATCAGGCCTGCTACAAATCAGGTATTATGCCCCCAGAATACCAATGAAATCAAAGGCGTAGATGGTGAACTTTGGTTAAGAGTCAAACTTGAATAGGCTGATATCCACGCAAGTATCAAGCCTATTTATTGGGTCATTTCAAACTGCGACAAGGACACTTAGCCAGCGAAAAATAAAACGCCCCGAGTAACCTCACTTCCTTCACCTGCTATCGTCCGGCCTGGCCTTCAGCTTACCTTGCGCCGGTCACTGCCAGCACGTTTCAGCTTCCATCAAGCCCAACTCTTGTGCCGGGTCCCCGCTCGGCTACTCGGGACAACTTTAATCTTAGCACATATATTGAGCAGTTGTCAAGTCTTCGTTTGTACCAGGAAATCAGTACCGAGTTTCTCGGAATTAGCAATCCCCGGCAAACCATACCAATCAGGCCTAATGCAAATCAGGTATTATGTCCCCATAATACCAGCAATTATTTATCAGCCCAGCAGGAAAGCTCTTATTTCTTCACCGAACTGGCGGCTTCGCGCGAACATGGCGTTATGCCCGAGGTTCGGATACAGGACCAGCCTGGCATTGGGTATTTTCCCCGCTGTCTCACGAACAGGATAAAAGAAGTCTTCTTCACCGCCAATCACCAGGGTTTCCGCCTTAATCCTGTCCAGGCGGTCACTCAGGTCATGGCGGTCCTCTGCTTCAATTTCCACAATTCCGTCTGAGGGGTCGGTAGGGATACTGAGAGGACCCAGCAGCCACATAAGCCATTTGAAAAAGTGTTTTGCAATTCCCCTCCGGATGATGGCTGTACCCAGTAATGCGTATGCTGCCCGCCGATTGCCTTTTCGTGCAAGGTCTGCAACTTTCATCTGCAGTTCTTTGGCTTTCTCAGTCAGGCGGAAACCGGTCATGGCAAGGACGAGACGCCTCACTAAATCCGGATGGTCAATGGCAAAGTGCTGGGCTATCGCCCCCCCTGTGGAGACGCCGATTATGTCGACCACACCGCCCAGTTCATTCCTAATCATGACAGCGTAATCATCCGACATATCACTCAGCGAATATCCCGGAGGAAGACCGGGCCTCCTGTTCACAATGTAGATCTTATAACTATTTACGAGCCCACTTAAATAACCGGTACTCATCCGTAGCATAATGCCGGATGGCGGCTTATGCCGAAATTCCAACCCCCCAAATATAACGAGGTTACGCGCGCCGTCCCCAATACAGGCATACGGAAGGCCGTTACTGGAATACCCGGTTATCGCTCTTCGTTTGGCCATCTTAATTCCCCATTATACAAGAATTCCCGGGACACCATGCCAATCAGGCCTAATGCAAATCAGGTATTATGTCCCCAGAATACCGTGCACAACATCGAATGAAGCTACGTGTGCTTGAAGATTCGTTAATACAGGTGTACACTGGGTAATCGAGTATAGAGTGGAGGTGTCTCTAATGAAGGCTTTGATAGTATATGACTCAGTTTATGGAAATACGGAGAAAATCGCCAGGGCTATTGCTGAAGCTATTACCCCGTCCAATGAGGTCAAGGTACTAGGGGTGGGCGAGGCGAATCCCGCGGAATTGGCATCTATTGACCTTCTCATTGTAGGTTCTCCGACCCACGCGGGCAGGCCGACGCCGGCGATTCAAGACCTCCTTAACAAAGACCCTAAGCTTTCCCTTCAAGGTATCAACGTGGCTGCGTTCGACACCAGAATCACGACGAAACTCGTCAGGGTGTTTGGATATGCCGCTGGACGCATCGCCGGCAATCTGAAAAGAAAGGGCGGTACTCTCATAGCGTCTCCGGAGGGTTTCTTCGTTACAGGCAGCAAAGGTCCGCTGAAAGAAGGAGAACTGGAGCGGGCTGCAGGCTGGGCTAAAGGAATGTTAGAGAGCAAGAAGTAATTTTGTAAGGCCCTTCCCCACTTTAACTACACAATTACTCATATTGTTAAGTCCTTAATGATGTAGGGCTCTGTACGATAGTTCAATCACTAAGTGTATGAGCCTTTTTCTTCAATAGCCACATCTTTCACTAATAGATGATCCCCCTTGTTCCTCTCCCTTCCTACTTCCTTGCTCACCTCTTACTGGCATACTGCTGTTTAGCCATCCCCTGCCTTGTATGAGACTATAGTCACATACAAAGAATCCTTTCAAACCTATAATATATTTGAATTTTGATGACTGGGGAGTTTGAATGAAAAGGATTATTTTTGTTGCTATAGCTTCCTTTACTGCTATTTCTATGATTACGATAGCTCTAATGGGTTGTGCAGGAGATGACATTAAGAACCCGACTGAACTGGAAACTGTGGAGATTAACGAATATGAAGGCCAGAAGCTCTCATCAGTGGATGATTTTAGAGAAAACTCTATAAAAGGTCCACAGTACCTGGATATTGGAAGTTATCAGCTTAAAGTTAGTGGCCTTGTTGATAAACCAAAAAGCTACACTTATGACGAAATTATTGGCGAAAACCAAAACTACAAGAAAGTCGTAACCCTGAATTGCGTGGAAGGATGGAGTGCGACTATCCTCTGGGAAGGGGTGCTAGTCAAAGATCTGATAGCAAAATCTGGCCCATTGGCCAATGCCAAAGTGGTTATATTCCATGCTTATGATGGATATACAACTGCTCTGCCGCTCGAGTATGTAGCGGAAAACAATATAATATTGGCACACAAGATGAACGAGATTAGCCTTCCTCCAGAAAGAGGCTTTCCCTTTCAACTGGTAGCCGAGAGTAAATGGGGCTATAAATGGATAAAGTGGGTGACTGAGATCGAATTGTCTGACGATGTCAATTATAAAGGTTATTGGGAAAGCAGAGGCTACTCAAACGAAGCGGACTTAGACAAGGGCTTTTTTGAAAGGTAGAATAAAACGATACTAATCAAGAGAATAATACAATCGTTGTTACTGATAGTCGCGATTTTCTATATGATCTCGGGCTTCGGTATAACCAGGTTCAGAATTGTTGAGTCTATAACTTTCGGACTATTCACTAAGAAGTTGGCTTTTGAGATACATGAGTATCTCTGGATTCCTTTTGTAGTCTTACTAGCCCTGCACGTTTTTCTGCCCTTAGCTAAAAAATGGTTACGTCCTGCTATTTAGCCACAGCTTGGAACACATTAGGTATATAACCACGCAATCGCTTTTATCGTTAAGTTACTTAACAAAAGTCCGTAATGTCACATTGACTCAGATTGTATAGCGAATAACGTCCAAAAATTTGACTCTTAAAGGATGCCTATGCATATAACCATCACACATGGGAGCGCAGAAAAGGCTCGATCTCATCGGCAATGAATGTTGCGCCACGACTATTCATATGTACCCCATCAGTTACCAATAAGAAGTGGTGCTTCCTGGAAATTTCGTCAAAGCTCTGTCTAAGCAAATAATGACGGGCAAGTGCCTTAATTGAAAGCATACCTCCATTCTCATATGGCCGGCCGCTGCCTTGTTGAACCTTCCCCAAATACTCTTCTTGGAGTTCATAAACAGGTAGATAGCTAACTTGCTCCCCGTCTGCAATCTCCTTGAGCAGAGCATTATACTCCTTGATGCGTTGATTGGGAGTTGATTCCAGGTCTTCGCCAAGAACAGGGAGCGAGATGAGGGCAATTTTCGCTGAAGTCTTCTCTTTAAGTGTCTTGATAATCCTGAGCATATTATATTGATAGAATTTTGCCGATGGTGGTTGAGGAAACCTCCTGGTTAAGCGAGAAATGCGTGCCAGCGTTGGACTGAGTGTAGCGGTAACATCATTTGTGCCAACCAGGATGATGACGAAATCAGGCTGGTAATCAATAACGGAATCCAAACGCATCGATATGTTGTAGGCCTGGTCGCCTGCGACGCCTGCATTAATGAATTGGAAGCCGTCCTTAGTCATGCGTTGATCTAGAAGATTCACGAAATTGTAACTGACCTGTCCACGCACCATACTAGCACCAAGGCATACGACTATGTGCTTGTTCACGTTTTT
>DATKVL010000135.1:0-1062 GCA_035530115.1 Dehalococcoidia bacterium
CCAAAGCTCACGGGACCGATGACCTGTCCCCTGACAGCTTTATAACTTTGAAGCTCCTTGGAGAGAAACTTGCGGAATACTGCGGAATACTCGGCGGTGAGGGCAAAAGCCTCTGGGCTATCCATTTTCACGAAATACTCGTCGAGTTCTTGTTCAAATCGTGCAGTGTTAAAGATGAGCCTTTCTTTGTCAAAGTCAATAGCTATGCCAGGGAAATTCTGCGATGCTTGAACATACATATCTTCATATAAGCTCACTTTGGGAAGCTGAGGCCAGAATGGGATATCCAAGCTCAAGGCAAGCTCCAGCGCCTGCTCAACATCCCTGTGAGGCATTATCCCCATAGCGGTGGTGCTGCATCGCGCCTCAAATGCTACCATGAATTTCTGGTCTCTCTTCCTACAAATCGCCCTAAATCATAGCACGGAGGCAGAAAATTTTTTGGATGCCCTTTATCGTTTCATTTGCTTTTTATATTATGCTCACCACCTGCCACAGATTATGGGCCAATATGCCCTGTCCAACCAATATCTCAGTACCCTGGTTTCTTGTTTTACCAGTTTCACTCATACGTGGCTAGCTTCGAGCTTTTCAGGGAGAACCAGTTAAGGAATTTCCCGACACCGATGAGGGTTGGTTTCAATTCCTTTTCGAGGATTAGGTCTTCTTCGATCTGATTGGTTTGCTACCTTTAACGAAAGACATGCGTGTTCTTTATTTCTTTTCTTGCGCCGTTGTGCTCCCTGAGAGGTTTATGCGAACTTTCCTTGGTCCTGTCCCCGGTTCGCCGTTGGTAGCAGCTTTGTCAGTTGTGACTTCTTCAACATGAGCCACTGCTGGCATTGTTTGCAGCACATCAATAAAGTTCATGGGCTCACGCAGGAAGACCAGAATTGAAGGCATATCAATCTGAGGTACAATCATTTCGGTATTTGCAACTTCGGGTAATTGGTCAAGAAAGGACACGACTTCCATGATTTTGGCTATATCAAACGGAGGTAAGATTTCCACTTCCCACTGCGGTTTGCCCAACTCTGCCTGGTCTTCAATCTCAAGCAGTTT
>DATKVL010000136.1:0-1219 GCA_035530115.1 Dehalococcoidia bacterium
CGATGAGGTCACATAAGTCCATTTTGTGTGATGTTGTTTTAGGCCTGCTGGGCCGGACAAAGGCAAACATACCAGGCAAGACCAAATCTAGGATTTTGCCCCTTGAGTGAGTCAGTGGGTAAGCGACCTTCATAATAGGGGGCGGGAGAAGCCGCAGGTGCGGCAATGGTAGATGCCCATGCCTGCTCCGCAGCAGGGACAGCTAATTTCATCATCCCTGGCCCTGGGAATTTCTCCCACGACTTGATTATAGATACGCCAGTAAAAGAAGTGCTCTTTGTTTATGAACTTTATGTCAACTTCCCTGGTTGCTAACTTGAACTCTTCATCTGTGACCATACCGTTTATTATTTCGTGCAGCTTTGTGGAGCCTGAGCCATATTCTATGGGCTCCTTTCTCCTCCACGCTATCTCCGGCGGAATCAAATCCTCAAAGCTCTTTCTCAAGATATACTTCCCTACCCCATCTTTGACCTTGAGCTCCGGGCTTACTTCCAGGGCAAAGCGAACGAAATCCCCATCAAGGAAGGGCTGCCTTATTTCAATGCCCAAAGCCCTGCCAAGATAGCCGGCTGCGAAGTGCCAGTTTTGTGAGAGCCTTCTTATATATCCTTCCAGGTCTTCAGGAGGAAGCTCCGCCATATAAGAATAGCCGGCGAAGAGCTCATCGGCTCCGTCACCGGTCATGACGGAACTAATCCCACTTCCCTTGGCCAGTTTAAGGGCAAAATATATAGAAAGGTCATTGGGCAAGGCGAGGTCGAAGGTTTTCAATATTCCTATAACCTCAGGAAGGGTGGCAAGCGCCTCTTCCGTAGTGAATTCCATTTTCTTATGCTGTATTCCCAGGAGCTCGGAAATCTGTTCTGAATAGACAAGGTCGGATGCCAGGGAGCCTTTTAACGCCACTGTGAAGCCTGTGCTCGGCTTAGCTACAAAAGCCAAAATGCTAGTATCGAGCCCTCCTGACAGGAGTATGCCATCGGCTCTGCTCCTCTCCACAGCTTCCTTAAGCTTATTCCTTAACCGCTCACAAAGGTCCATATTAACGGGTCCTTTTGCACCTATAATAACATTTCCCACCTCTCAGATTTTTTGACCATTAAAAGTTCCACGCTTGCATTTTTGACATAGTGCCCTGCATTATGCTAAAATATGTTCGTTAGGCAAGAATGGTCGACGCCTAGCAAGGAGGTGAGGCATGACAAGAAGAGAAGCC
>DATKVL010000137.1:0-2980 GCA_035530115.1 Dehalococcoidia bacterium
TATTGCTGGCATATACACCGCTGACAGGTGGAAAGTTGATGGTAGTTTTGTGGACACCACTCGACAAACCTTCACGGTAGGTCAGACTGATGTTCCCGGAGAACCTCAATACTACATGCGTATTGTCACCAATGCTGCTGAGTCATTCTTTCTCCACCAGTCTGTAGAGGATGTTCGTACATCAGCAGGTCAAACCATAACGCTGTCCTTCTGGGCTAAGGCAGCGGGAGCGATGAATCTAAACATGAACATGGATCAAAATTTTGGTACAGGAGGTAGTGCTGGTGGTAACTCCTTTACCCAAGTGTTTGTTCTTTCAGCGGCGTGGCAAAAGTTTACAGTAACAGGACTTATGGGTTCGTTGGCAGGTAAGACAGTAAATGCTAACTCTTACTTTGAAGCAGTGTTTTCCAACCCAGACGCTAATGCAGAAACGGTGGACTTGGCTCAGGTTCAGATTGAGATAGGCGACACTGCTACAGAGTTTGAGCACCGCTCTATAGGACAAGAGCTAGCCTTATGTCAGCGGTATTACTACATTCACACTCCTGCTGTAGCAATGTACGTCTGGGGACAAAGTGCAGCCACATGGAGAGCGGTGCAGTTCTTTATGCCAGTAACCATGCGTACAGTCCCAACAGTAGACCATAATATGACCGCTGGGGGAACTGGAGGTAAGGCTGAGTTTGTAGACGCCTACCCAGAGAGTTTACGGTTCAGTACCAACACTGCCGGTGCTAGCAATCTTTTATCGGTTGAAAATATAACCGCAGATGCGGAGTTCTAAGATGAAAGAATATCAGGAATTAAAAGATTGGCGCGAAGACCCAGCACCTGTCAGTGGCTACAGCATTGATGGGTTTACTCTGCCGCCAAACGAGAACAACAGACATTACAGGCTTATGATGGAAGAGGTAGATGCTGGTGAGGCTATTATACTGCCTGCTGTGGAACCACCACCTCCCGGCATAACTGTTGTGGTAAAAGTACACCAACTCATTATCATAGATGCCGAAGGTGTTGAGCACGATGTAACCCAGAAACTACTGGATTTGTGATGAAACGGTTAGATATTCCGTTTACACGGCACAGCATGTATGATATGGCACAATAACAGGAGCTCCTCATGGCAGATACCACACCGATCTATGCATTCAGCATTCCAACAGTCGGGGGCGATACCGATCTCTGGGGTGGATTCCTAAACGCTAACTGGAACCTATTAGAGGACATCCTGTCAGGCACAGGTCAGCTCAATGGCGTCGACATGATCAATGCCGTGATCCATGCGGTGACTGCCGACATAGACACCGCTACGATCCTCGCGGGCTCCATACAGGCAGATGCGTCCTCATCCTTTTCAGCACCCTTGATACTGACCGGGGCTCCCTCAGAGGGTGTGCAGGCACTCACAACGGCCTCTCCGGCAGTCAATCCAGCCAGCGGTGGGCCCATCTGCTCGTGGGTGCCCAGCAATGGCAACAACACCCCGGCTATAACCCTGACTGAAGGGCAGTATGTGACACTGCATATTCTCGCAGGCACAGGGACCTACGTTTGGGCTGGGGTAACATGGTTAAACGGAGCGCCTGCCATCGTTCCCAGCACAGTGAACGTTGTTGAGTTCTTTATGATCAACGGCACGATCTTTGGTGCATATGTGGGGGCTGTTTAATGCTCAGAAGTCGTCTGCTGAGGGCTACTAGGGAGATCAATACCCTCCCAACCGCGACACCATACGCCAACAACTTCTCTGGGTGGGCTCTGTATTTCAGTGGGGCACAGACCAACAACTTCAAAAACTTTGTGAGCGGCAACTTACTGGTGGCTAGTGGGTGTAGCGTAACAGCCCCAACTCCGGCAAATATCGGGTATGAGCGGCTTTTTAGTGGCGAGAACTATTATTTTGCTGGTGGTCACGACTACACCTTCGCGTTTCGGCATGGCAGGGCTTGGTATACAGGAGTGCCTAATGGCTTCCCGGATAGCTACACTGCCAAGCTGTTTGGCTACTCGGATTTTGCTGGTACTCAGAGCGAGATGGAGATTTACACCACCACAACCGGAGGTGGAACCGAGAGTTCAACTGTGGCCCACCAGTTCGTTATGCCCTTTGGAACGAAGTCTATTAAGATGCGCTTCTATGGAACTGTCAGCTTTGCATTTGACGCAGGGGTTCCCAGCCGCAGAGCCGGAACGTATTGGGAAAACTCTATAGTCTCGAAAGACTGAGGATTACAGGTATGCCAGAGTATCTTCCTATCAACATCCCGCCCGGATTCAGGCGGCATGGTGTCGAGATGGAATCTGCCGGACGGTGGCGTGATGGCAACCTTGTGCGCTGGGAGGAGGGCTCTGTTCGCCCTGTTGGCGGTTGGGCTACCCTGAAACGAGAGACCGCTGGCGAGATCGTGGATGTAGTGGTGCCGGGTGCAGAGATACCCAGAGGGGCACACTCATGGATTAGCAACGGTGGGGCCAAGTATCTTGCCGTGGCGACCACCTCATTCCTGTACGCTGCCGGGGTTGACCTGATACTGGGCGATATCACCCCCGTAGGCTTCACTGCTGGCTCTGTGGGCGAGAATCTCGGCTATGGCGGCAAGAAGTATGGGCGCAGCGTATATGGCACAGAGCGCACCTCAGACGGCATAGCGGCACCCAAAGCAGTATGGTCGCTGGACAACTGGGGCGAGTTTCTAATGGCTTGCACCTCTGGCGACAGGACGCTGTACGTCTGGGACCTGATAACGGCTCTTGCAGAGGAGATCGTTGCGGCTCCACCTTTGACAGGTTTCGTCATAACGGCTGAGCGCTTTGTCATGGCACTCGGGGCAGACAACAACCCCAGAAAGATCGCATGGTGTGACCGTGAGGACTACAACGTCTGGACCCCGGCAGCCATAAACGAGGCGGGCGACATCGAACTGGTGACCAACGGCACACTACAGGCTGGTTGCCGGGTCCGTGGCAGAACACT
>DATKVL010000138.1:0-12854 GCA_035530115.1 Dehalococcoidia bacterium
TGTAAATGCAGAAGGCCGAAAAAGGTTGCATTATTTGTAGCAGGTAAGTTTTTCCAAATTCTCCCCTCTTAAGATTAAGAGGGGAGGGGGGAGTTATGAATAAATACCCTTATAACGGTTCAACTACAAAATCAAAGCGACGCTGTCTTAGGAAGAATGTAGCCGATGCTGAGCAAGCAAGCAACAACATGATGCCCATGGAAATAACCCCCTTCACCCCCCTTATCTTAAGGGGGGATATTAAAGGAGAGAGCCCCTATCTGGAGGGGGGATGAAGAGCCCCTGATTTTTGAGAGGGAGCTTGCCGGAAAAACTGAACTATTACGATTTTGGACAAGCTAAACTGTTACCATTATCCTGCTTCTCTTAATTTCTCCACTGCCCGGTGGAGCAGGGACTTTATCGTTCCCTCTTTTTTCCCCAGGATTTCGGAGATTTCTTTAATCTGTTTTTGCTCAAAAAATCTGAGAGCAATGACCTCCTGGTATTTAGCAGGGAGCCGAACGATTTTTACCTGAATTTCCAGAAAATCCTGATGGTGTTTTAATTTTTCCTGCGCTTCTATTAGCTCGCTTTCGGGGTCATGGGTTGATATGGGTTCAAAACCCTGTTCCTGTAATTCCTCCAGTGATACGGATTTTTTGTATTCGGCTTTTCTAAAATACTGGTTAATCTCGTTGGTGGCTATTTTATACAGCCACGGGGAAAAAGAGACATTGCGCCAGTGAAATTGCCAGAGCTTCCTCAATGCCTTTAAAAATGTCTCTGAAGTAATATCCTGGGCAGCTTCAAGATTGGCAGTTCGCCTCAGGACATAGCCAAATATTTTGGGATAATACTGGTCGTAAAGCTTAGCAAAAGCATCGGGGGCCTTTTGTGCCTGTCTGACGAGCTCCTTTTCTTCGCTTAAATCCATATTAACCAGCAAAAAAACAAACGTCCCCCATTAGTATAATGCACTGGTAATAATTTAGTTTCACCAAAGTCTTAGTCCATACTGCATCACCACGCGCAGCACTGTCAAGCGTTCTTTGTTTTCTCCAGATCTTGGTAGGACTGGCAAAAAGCCACCAAATTGAATAATAGAGGCTGAGTCCTGCGGTAGACTGCTCGTCTTGTGGGCTATTTCGATCCGGTATAGAGAACAGCCAGTACCTTCGTCGCAGTGGCGCCGACACATCTAACGAGGTGGGGTTGATTAGAGTCGTAGTAGACGGCATCGCCAGGCTTGAGAATGTCGACGCGATCCCCAACTTGCACCTTCATTTCGCCTTCCAGGACATAAAGAAACTCCTGTCCGGCATGGGTGGAGAGCTCTTCTGTGGCTGTTGGCACCAGCGTTACAAGAAAAGGCTCCATCAATCGGTCAGCCTTTTCCGGGGCTAAGGACTCGTAAAAGTAGCCGTACTCCATACTCTTCATCTCTCCATAGCGAGATATTGGCCGCCGTTCATTCCTGCGCACCACAGTCATGAGCTTGTCAATTCCCGGGGAGATAAAGTAGCCCATCTTCATATCAAGTGCTCTGCCTAGCCTAGCCAACTGCCCTAATGCAGGGATCGTTTCGCTTGATTCTATACGTTCCAAGGTAGCTATATCGATCCCTGTTCGGCTACTGAGGTCCTTAATGGTAAGCCCCCGCTTTTCTCGAACCCTTCGAATTCGATCACCCGGAGATTCTTTCCCCTCATCCATCTCTTCCATACGGGCGAGGTTAGCCAGGTCGGTGAGAAAATCATCATGCTTCGCTGCCTTACCCTTAGCCGTACTCAATCTGGCAGAAGTCTTGCGTTTTGCCTTTTCCTTTTTCATGGTGCCCTTCTTTCTAGATTGCCCTTCCCGACACGCCAATGTTACGAGCAATCACGATGCGTAGTATTTCTGACGTTCCCTCGCCGATCTCAAGAATCCTTTGATCCCGATATAATCTCTCGACTTCATAATCCTTCATCAGCCCGTACCCTCCGTGAAGTTGCACTGCGTGATGGACACAGCGGCGCATAACCTCGGAACAGAACAATTTTGCCATGGCCGCCTCTTTAGTAATGGGACGTTCATTTTCCCGTAGCCAGCAGACCTTGTAGAGAAGATTTCTGGCCAGTTCGATCTCTAACGCCATGTCGGCAAGCTTGAAAGCGTTGACCTGAAAGGAACCAATTGGCCGTCCAAATTGGATGCGTGAATTGGCGTATTGTAAGGCCAGCTCGAAAGCCGCCTGAGACCCACCTAATCCCATGGCAGCGATGCTTAGACGTCCGCCGTCCAATGTCGCAAGCATTTGATGGAAGCCGTCCCCTCTTTTTCCCAGAAGGTTTTCCTTCGGCACAATACAATCATCGAAAAAAAGTTCACCCGTGTCGGATGCTCGCCACATCATCTTGTCTGTCATTTCCTTAGCTGCCAACCCAGGTGTGTTGCTCGGAATGATAAGGCAACTAATCTCTGGTTTGCCATCCTCATGCTTACCAGTGACAGCCTGGACAATAATAACACCGGTTAATGGGGAAGCCGAGTTTGTGATAAAAATTTTATGTCCATTGATAGTCCAGTAGTCCCCTTCAAGTGTTGCGGTGGTTCGAGAGCTTCCAGCGTCGGAGCCAGCATCAGGCTCCGTCAGACCAAACGCAGCTAGACACTCTCCCGAACAGAGCCTGGGAAGCCATTCTTGCTTTTGCTTCTCATCACCGAAATAATAGATGGGGCCGATTCCTAGAGAGTTTCCGGCAGCGATAGTAGCGGCCTGGGAAGCATCCACCCTGGCCAGCTCTTCAACCGCAATTGCGTACGAGATGTATCCCATATTGGATCCGCCATATTTCTCTGGAACAAAGCAACCCAGCAGCCCTAAGTCCGCCATTTTGCGCGTTAACTCGGCAGAAAATTCCTCCTTTTCGTCTAGCTCTCGGGCGATCGGGGCAATCTGCCTTTCAGCGAAAGCCCGAATCGCCTGGCGCGTTAGATTCTGCTCCTCGCTCAAATCAAAATCCATGGTTCATCTCACCCAAGGGTACTCTCTGCACAGTACACACAAGAAGCGATACCTAGGAACTCACCCCCTTCCTTGAAGTGTGTCTGAGCAATGTCGCTACTGAGTCCAGTTGCTCTCAATTTTTCGGCTCCTCGCGCTTCTTATAAAAGTAGATTAAGATTTGAGTACCCCTTCTCTAATAAGCTTCTCATAGCAATCAAGGCATTGGGGATTGCACAGGGCATCCCTGTTCAGGACAGGTCTGCCATGGATTATGTTCGCGACAGCGCTTTCGACCTTCTTCATGTTCGTGGTGTAGGGAATATCCGGTACCGCAATGATTCTCGCCGGGATATGTCTTGGGGAAGCTTTCTCACGGAGATTTCTCTTGATTTTGTTCTCTAGATCTTCCGTCAGATGATATCCTTCAGCCAATTTGACAAAAAGAAGGACACGCTGGTCTCCCTCCCATCTCTGTCCTATCGCTAAGCTATCAGCAATCTCCGGCAGCCCTTCCATTACGTTATATATTTCGGCTGTACCTATGCGAACCCCGGACGGTTTCAGTACTGAATCAGAGCGACCATAGAAAGTAGCTCCCCCGGTATCACTATGAAATACTATATAGTCCCCATGACGCCACACACCAGGGTAAACACTAAAATAAGCCTCCCTGTATTTCTTACTACCCGGGTCGTTCCAGAAATAAAGCGGCATAGGCGGGGCAGCCGCTTCGCAGACGAGTTCTCCTTGTTGGTCAAATACCGGACGACCTTTTTCATCATACGCTTTAACCTTCATCCCCAAACCCGGTCCCTGCAATTCACCAGCGTATACAGGCTGAATCGGACTTCCGGTGAAAAAGCAGCCATTGATGTCTGTACCACCTGAACTGGAATTAAAATGCAGGTCCCTCTTGATTTCCTTGTACACGTACTCAAACCCTTCCGCCGAGAGAACGGAACCAGTTTGCCATATCTCTTTTAATGATGACAAATCATAATCATTAGCCGGCTTAATGTGTTCGTTCCTGAGGTAGTTAATGTAACTGGCGCTGCAGCCAAACATAGTGACTTTTTCATCCTGAATCAGTTTCCACATAGCGCCCGGCCCAGGGTAGGTGGGATTACCATCATACAAAATAATGGTGTTACCTGTGGCCAAAGAAGTCAGCATCCAGTTCCACATCATCCAGCTACAAGTCGTGATAAAGAACTGAACATCATCTCGCTTCAAATCGGTGTGGATTATTAACTCCTTCAGTTGATTAACCAGAATTCCGACTGCTCCTTGAACGATGCACTTCGGCTTGCCAGTCGTCCCTGACGAAAACATGATAAACACGGGATGGTCTGCGGGCAACTGTTCAAATTGAATTTCGGGCGTCCCACCTGATAGGAAATCGTCATAATATACAGAGTTAGGAATATGGCTAATGTCGGGTTTTTCTTCCCTGTAGCGGGCCACTACCACTTTCTCAATAGAGGGTATCCCCTTTACAATTTCAGCAGCGCTGGAAAGGGAATCAAAAGCCTTCCCCTTATAGAAATAGCCATCAACGGTAAACAAGAGTTTTGGTTCGATTTGACCAAAGCGATCAATGGCTGCTCCAGAACCGATATCCGTGGCACACGAAGCCCAGACAGCACCAATACTCGTACTGGCAAGCATCGCTACAGCTGTCTCCATCATATTAGGCATGTAGGCAGCTACCCGGTCTCCGGGCTTGAGTCCTATTCCTCGAAGAGATTCTGCCAGGCGTCCTACAGAGTTATACAGTTCAGCGTAACTCATCTTCGCTGACTTTTGAGTTTCTCCTTTGAATACGAAGGCTGTATTCTTATCTCTGTATCTCAATAGATTTTCGGCGAAATTTAGCCTAGCTCCAGTAAACCATTTTGCACCGGGCATCTTAGTTACATCGTCAACCACTACTTCGTAGCCTTTGGAAGCCTTCACCCCAACAAAATCCCACACAGAAGCCCAAAAATCCGGTATCTTGTCTACGGACCAGTCATAAAGCTCCTTATAGGAATGAAAGTTTTGTTTATATCGTTTATTAACAAACTCTTTAAAACTGGTTATATTCGCATTCTTCTTCCGTTCTTCCGTCGGCTCCCAAAGTAACTTGCCCATACCGTCTCCCTCTTGTTCTGTTAGTGTTTGTGCTAATTAGCTCGCTACCGATTACCTGCTTAAAACCGGGCATCCGCATCATTGGCTAAAGGAATCCAGTATATATCAAGAATTGTGTTGGTGGAATCTTCGGTACGGAAGCAAGCCTGCACTTTCATGCCTATTTCGGGTGTTCCGTATTGCAGATAGCCCTTGAATATAGTGCATACGCCAGGCAACTCAACGTCAACCTGGAAATAGGGTGTAGTGAGCTCTATGCCAGCGCCAGCGTACTCCACACGCGCATAGGTGTGCACTGTGCCAATGACTGGCTGGGGCAGTTCTTCCCAGGTCATGGGTTGGTTGCAGTCGGGGCAGTCAGCCCGTGGCGGAAGCCACAGCCTGTGCTCTCCACATTCAGGATTGGCGCATCTGGTGGCTAGTAGTCTACCCTCTGTCAGACCTTTGAAGAACGGGGAGAGTTTCCCATAAGTATGCCTGTGGGCCAAACTCCTCGGCCACTCTATTACTATGGCTGGTTCGGATTGAAGAACCTTTGCGGGTTTGCCAGTATACTTGGTTATCTTGCCTTTTGATGCCATAGTTTTCCTCCTTTAAAAAGCCTTCCTGAGAATGCCTACTGTTACATGTGACCCTACACCAGCATGAGATACCCAGGCTGCCTCCTTAGCATTAGGTACCTGGAGACTCTTCCAATCTTCGGGCTTCTTCTTGCCAAAAGACTCCCAAATCTTGTGGTCGCCATGGAACTTATCATACTTGCCCTGTATTTGCCAGAGGCATTCGATTCCTTGAAAGATGCCGGTTGCTCCTACAGCATGCATGGTGCCAATCAATCCTCCCGACAGATTGGATGGACATTTACCACCGAAATAGGCATCTCCAGATTCAATGTAATCAGGTTCCTGTCCATAGGGACGGAGCCCGATGTCTCCATAAGTTTGAATGTCACTGATGGTAAAAGCATCATGCAGCTCCACTAGGTCAAGCTCTTCAAGCGGGTTAGTGATGCCAGCCATTCGATAAGCAAAATAAGCAGCAAATCGTGCCGCAGCGAAGCTTTCAAATCCCGGCCACCTCTGCCCCTCCTTTTTGTGCAGGCCCTTATACATATCGGTGGTCTCGTGTGGCAGTAACGGGATCTCCATGTCTCTACGGTCCGCTACCCTCAAGGTATGGCTCCCGCCGGCTATGAAAAGCTCGCAAGGTTTATCGGTCAACTTATAGGCAGTTTTTTCATCGCAAAGTAACATGCAGGCAGCCCCATCTGTCATGGCACAGCATTCCAAGAAACGTAACGGATAGGTTGACATTGGGCTGTTAAGGACATCTTGAATTGTGTATTTGCCTGGTTGCTGGGAATATGGCGAGTAATAAGCGTAGAGGTGATTCTTGACTGCCACCTTGGCTCTAGTCTCCTCGGAGAGATTGTAGGCCCAGGCGAAGCGGACGGCCATAGGAGCATAGTAGGCAGCATAGATGCGGGAAAGCCTGGTCTCAAAGTCTTTACAGGCTGCGTTAGCAATGTAGTAATTGCCTGTTCGCGTATCCACTTCAGACATGCGCTCCCAGCCTACGGCTAACGCCACATCAGCATATCCACTGGCTATCGCCATAGCGGCTGTTAGCACTGTGGAGCCACCGGTAGCCCCACCGGTTTTGATACCTATATCATACATGGGGTCAAGACCGAGGTAGTCAGTGACCTTGGCTTCGCACAGGAGCTGGTCTTGAAAGTGGTCGGCAAATGCACCACAGGCAAGAAAGTTGACTAATCCCTTGACTTCTACTGGAGAGAGCTTTAAATCATTAGTCTCCAACATCTGCCGGAATGCCACCATCACCTGCTCTTCGAGCTTCATTTCCGGGCAGAACTTCTTATAGTTTGTTAGCCCCCCAGCAACGGCAAATACCTTTCTGTTCCATTTGGGAATGCGCAAATTTCCTTCCTTTAAAATAATCACTTGGATGACTCCTTTCTCTGTTTGTTAGCAGCACCAGTGTTCTTGTCTACCGTAATCGTCCTCAACATAGCATCGGTCTGCTTCTCTACATATGTTTTGAAAGTCCAGCGTTTTCTCAGATACCAACGCCTGAGGGCCCATGCGTGCCCAAGAACGACTATGTCATGGGCAATCAGCTTGGGATCATCAATATTAAACTCACCCTCTTCAACGCCTCTTGTCAGCAACTTCTCAAATACAGTCAATATACGCGCTTCGGAGTCAAAAATGCTTTGCCGGGCATTGCCTGGCAGGTTTTTCGTTTCCTGATATGCAAATAGAGTCATATTTTGATTTTCGTCATGCCATTCATAAAACTTTCTCATAATCTCCACAAGGGCTATCGTCGGGCTCGCCTTTGCCAATTCATTGGCACAATCTTCCATGGAACCCGCCTGTTTTGACGTAGCACTATTGATAATCGAATAGAGAATCTCTTCTTTCGAACCAAAATAGTGATACAGTGCACCGGCACTCATGTCACAAGCTTTAGCCAGCTCACGCATATTGGTTCGGTCATACCCTTTCTTAGTAAATACTTTTGTAGAGCATCGAACTATATGATTTCTGCGCTCTTTGACCAATGCCTTGTCGTTACTGAAAGTGCGTATGGTGAACTCTTTAGATTTTTGCGCGGTTGATTGAACGAACATTCAATCTACAACTACTGCTCAACTATATCATCAGGTAGACCTTTTGTCAAAAACGTGTCCTGGCTGACCACATGGGCAACACTGGGCAGCATATTTTAGCAGGTTCCCTTTCGATATACTCTATGGGGACAATATAGCTAAGGGATTGGTGTGGACAGTTGAAATCATAATCAATAGACCAAAAAGTTCAGCTTACGCATTTCATCTTAGTGTGCATCTAAGTAACATTTCAAGCCTTTGTTACTTACTACCCAGCGTCAACTCCAGAAGAACACCTTAGGAATGAATCTTGAATTTGGCTACCTGTGGAGATGGTAAGAATTCCCATTCCCCCTTACAACCAGAGTCGACAGCAGCTACTTCCAGATGCAGCATCGCAATACCGCAATCCAAACGTTTAGAGACATTGAACCCTGGCCCGCTAGTCCTTACGAAAACTGTTATACCATCATCTTGTACGTCAAAACTCCATGGTTGACGATTCGCAGCAGAAGGAGCGAGCCTGGCAGCTTCAAGAGATACATCTACCCAGTCGGGCCACTTCTCCCTTGGCAAGCCTTTAACCAGCTTAGAAAGTGCCAGACGATTATGGTGGCGACCAAAGCCGGTCATCAACTTCTCCTCCCATGACTCGAATTCCCGCGCATAGCCCACTGGAGTTACGGCCAGTACCCGTTCTTTGTTGCTCACTGCTATAAGAGAGGCCACGATCTTCGGCCTGAAAAAGCCAGCAACCCAACATGTATTTAACCCCAAAGCTGTCGCCTCTAAGATGATTCCCTCACCTGTGTAGCCGACCTCCTCCTGGACAAATGGATCATCCATGTTTCCAATAAAAGCAATGAACGCCGGGGCGTCTTTAATCTTACCGTAGCTTCCAATAATGCCTTTGAAAACGCTATCTGCCGATTCAGTTACAAGACGTGACCGAGCGTGGGGAAATGGAACGAACTGGTTACAGACCTTGTCCAGAGCTGCCAGGGCCTCTGGTGCTATGGCTAAATTTGGATCGAAATGTCTGCGTGACCTCCGCTTTTCAATTGCCAGGCGCCATCTTGAGAAAGGGATGTCCATATATTTCTAATAGTTGTAGGTTAACCCATCGGCATGCAAATTTCAAATGGACAAAGTGTTACCCAAAGTCTCATCTACGCGGATGAATGGATAGCTTAGTAACCATTTGCTGGCCTAAGAGGTCCTACACCAAGTACTGTTGACATTGTTTCGTTCGTTGGGCAACAATTTGGACTATTGTTCAGTTAGGTAACAAGACGCTAGAAAGTACAATAAGTGTCGGCTTAACAGCATGCTACTTCATTGACCATCGCTTAAGCCGTTTTGCCCACTGCTTGCGGAACTTGTTGGCCTTGGGGGAAATCACCATACGGCAGTATGCTTGTTCTGGATGTCGTGCAAAGTAATCCCGGTGGTAGTCTTCTGCAGGATAGAACTTGTCCAGCGGAAGAATCTGGGTAACAATCGGCTTCTTCCACAAATGAGCTTTATCAAAATCTCCGATGAGCTGCTCGGCAACGGCTTTTTGCTCTTCGCTTTGGTAGAAAATAGCTGAACGGTACTGGGTGCCAACATCGGCACCCTGACGGTTCAGTGTTGTTGGGTCATGGACAGAAAAGAAGATCTCCAGAATTTCCCGATACGAGATCTTAGAAGGATCAAAACTTACCTGGACCGCCTCAGCATGGCCAGTCTCATCACTGCAGACCTGCTGGTAGGTTGGATTGACCGTTGTGCCGCCTGTGTAGCCGGAAACCACACTCTCCACTCCGTTAATTTCTTGGAACACTGCCTCAATGCACCAGAAACAACCGCCGGCGAGGGTAACAGTTTCCTGCGAGTTTTCTTGGCTCATCCTTTGTCCTCGGGCATGAATCTCAGGGCAAAGCCATTCATGCAATAGCGTTTCCCGGTCGGTGGCGGACCATCGTCAAAAACATGGCCAAGGTGAGAGCCACACCTAGCGCAAAGCACTTCCGTCCGCACCCTCCCGAGACTGCGGTCAGGCTGCTCAACTACGTTCAGTGGTGAGACCGGCTCATAGAAGCTGGGCCAGCCTGTTCCCGATTCGAACTTGGTAGCGCTGAGAAAAAGGTCAGTGTCACAACGCACGCATCTGAAGATACCCGATTCATGGATCTGATCAAATGTGCAGGTACCCGGAGCTTCCGTTCCCTTCTTAGTGGTGATTTCATATTGCTTCTGCGTCAGCAGCTTTTTCCACTCCGCATCCGACTTCTCGACTTTCTCCACGGTTACCACTCCATTCTGCCTGGCATCATAAATCTGGACGGTTGTCATACGTGCACTTCCCGCTGAGCCTTCTAGGTCCATTATAGCAGAATGGCCAGCGTGGCAAATGTGAAAATGCAGAGGGAGCGACACTACTTTAACTCAGTTCTCTGGCTTCGTAAGCAAGTTACACTTTATGAGTTACTGTGAAATTGGAAACACCTTTCATGTATAGCGCTTCCGAAACATAATTTATGTGGCGCAGAACCCTCACAACATAACCAGGACGGATAACATGGCGGTTGCCCAGACGATGTCCGTCGGCAGGTAACGTGGGCAGGTGGCGTCAAGCAGCAGTACCGCATTGGCAGGGAATTCTTCGTTTTCCCGCCATAGCACCAGCAGCACCGGAACCCTCGGGAAGGGATACAACCTGATAGAAGCATCCCCGTAGTCAGAGTACTCACCACCCAGCGATGCCCCCTTTTTCAGGAACGCCGCCATATCTCCACCGTACTTTGCCGCCAACTTATCCAGAGGCAGCGCGTGTGAGCCCCGGCCAAAAATGAGTCCCCCGGCCAGCTTTCTTGGATTTATCAGGCTGCCCGAAGCTAGAATGTCCTGCGCCTGCACCAGATACCACAGTATGGGAAGGCATGAGTATTGAGAAAGTTCCCCCAAAAGCATATTACAGAGTTCGCCCGTGCCCCAGATTTCCCGATGCCCCGGATGGACTGCAATGCTGGCATTAAACACGTTCAGGATATAGGCACCGGAATATTCGTCGAAACATGCTCCCGTCCTTCGGCAAACCTCAGCGGGAGCGGACAGGGCAAGCCTGTGCCATGCTTGTTCCTCGCTATAAGTCCATTCCCTTTCCTCACCTATAAACATATTATATTCTAGCCGTATTGAGGCAGGCTATTCAAACCGCGGTGAACAGCGCCGGTCATCAGGAGTCGGTGTATGCTGGAGTGCTCTTTCAGGCGAGCTGTACTTTATCTGGGCTTAAGCTGAACATTCCCGAGCACAGTGCATTGGCAAGAGACCAGGCCATTCAGTGCCACAAGGAATTCATTATCGTTATCTACCCGGAAACTTCACGTGGTTTGTGCTTTTCTCAACATGGCAAAGCTCGTCAGTTCCGTTCCTTGTACCTTATCCTCTGAAACAACCCCAAATCCGAACCGCTGGTAAATAGCCACATTCTTCTCGGTGTTAGTCTCCAGGAAGCATGGCAGGTGCTCCCGGTCAATACATTCCAGCATCGGTCTAACCAGCTGGCTGGAAAATCCCTGTCCCTGATATTTTGGATCCACCCCTATGATTTGCAGATACCAGTGAGGGTAGGGAACCAGCTTGCGATGCAAGTTATCTATATATCTACCGTAAGCCTGCATTCGGCTTGCCCCCTGGCGTCCAAACCTGAAAAGAACCGAAAGTGGTACCGAGCGTATAATCTGCCAACCCCCAAAAGGTGCCTTTCCCGGTGGCAGCCAGGCTGATACGCCCTCCATCTTTGCTGAGGACGCATAGACCTCGCCGTATTTAAGACAAACAGAAAGTGCGACGAAACCGAACGTAACGGCTACTGCATGCCGCCTCATCTCATCCTGGAAATAGTACTGGAGCAGCTCGTATTCAGTGAAAGCCCGCCCCAGCACCGCCACTCCAGCATCACGATCTTTCCCGGTTAGCCTTAACAACTTGTTGGTTTGATCATTCATGCTTTTTCTCCAGCACTGTTTTGACAAATGCTCATGGGCACTAAAGGCTGAGTGGGATGGCCACTCGTATATACGAGTATTGTTTCATTATAGCAAAGCGGGTTGCTGAGACAACAATTGTCAGAAATGTTGGGTAACAACACAAGCTTTTGTTGGACATTGAACAGGTTGGACTATTTCTCATCCTCAGCTAATTTTAATGCCGTACTACAACTCTCCTGCCTCTGCCATGGTGGCCATCCGTAGGAAGATTTCGGCAACATTCAGTTTAGAGGTGGTGGGGTCTTCGCCGCGGAACTCGCGCCATAGACGTTCCACGTTGGCTAGGATGCGCTCTCGGTTGGGCCAGTGCTTGAATTGCCCCAAGTCGATGTCTTTGGCAGCTTCATCAACGGTCATGCCTTTGTCGAATCGTTTCTTGGCCTCGCGTCGGACAAAGACAAGATAATCGCGACACAGATTCAGCCCTTCCATTCCGCACACCGGCCCATGGCCTGGGACATAGACCTGAGCACCCAGATTCGCCATGGCATCCAAGTTCCTGAGCCAGCCAGCAAAGGACCCTTCCATGCCCAGCGGGGTGGAATACAAAAAAATGAAGTCGCTGGCAAAGATGACACCTTCCTCGGGTAAATGCACAATTATGTCGCCTGCAGTATGGCCAGGCCCAAAGTGCAGTAGCCGGACTTCCCGCCCATCCATATGCAGTGTAAGCTGCTTGTCAAAGGTGATATCAGCTGGCGTGACCGCGATTCCCCGGAAATCGAATTCAGGGAACATGGTATTCAGTAGGCCAGGGTCCATTATACCTGTCTCTATTGCCTCATGGCGGCAGTAGTCATGCGAGATTATAGTAGCCCCCGCAAACACATGGTTTCCCCAGATATGGTCTCCATGGTGATGGGTGTTGATTAAATAGCGAATTGGCTTATCGGTGATCTTCCTAATCTCGTCTCTGAATCTCTGGGTCAGGCCAACCGTAGACAGCGAATCCACAACCACCACATAATCGTTGCCCACAATGAATCCAGCATTGCTCCAGTACCAGGTAGCTTTTGCCTGTATATAGGCATAGATATTGGGAGCCACCTGCTTGACCCCCGGTTCCCAGGTCGGAACT
>DATKVL010000139.1:0-10682 GCA_035530115.1 Dehalococcoidia bacterium
CCCTGGCTGAGATGAGGACTGGGCAGACAGGCACTGTGGTTGGGGTTCTGGGAGGACAGGGATTAATTCGGCGTCTGGATGCTTTGGGTATCAGGCCAGGGAAGAAGGTGACCAAGGTGAGTTCTACGCTATTTCACGGCCCGGTTATTCTCAGGGTGGATAATGCCCAAGTAGCTGTTGGTTTTGGCATGGCCAGGAAAATAATAGTCGAAGCAGATAAATATCTACCGCGAGCTTCCTAAGATGATGCGTATCCTGCTTGTAGGTAATCCCAATGTGGGCAAAAGCGCCCTATTTTCTCGGTTGACCGGCACACATATTATCGCTTCCAACTATCCCGGCACCACCGTGGGGTTCACTAAAGGGTATCTGAAGCTGGGGGAGGAGCGGGCTGAACTTATCGATGTCCCCGGTAGCTATACTCTTGAACCAAGTTCTAAGGCGGAGGAAGTCGCTGTGGAGATGCTCAAAGAAGGAGACTTGGTCATAAATGTTGTTGATGCCACCAATCTCGAGAGAAATCTTAATCTAACCTTGCAGTTGCTGGAGAGACAGACTCCAGTAATAGTTGCCCTCAACATGTGGGATGATACTCGGCATCGGGGTATAAATGTTGATGTTACCAAGCTGGAGGAACTTCTCGGAGTGCCAGTTGTGCCCACGGTAGGCCTTACCGGACAGGGAGTAAGGGAATTAATCAGGTGCCTTCCCGAGGCAAAGATGCCTGAAAACGCCCGTACTTATTCTAATAGCGATGAGCGGTGGGCAAGAGTGGGTGACATCGTGAGCCAGGTGCAATCGTTGAGCCATCGCCACCATCGCTGGTATGAGAACTTAGAAGATGCCAGCAGTCATCGGATAGGCGGGATATTTATAGCCCTGCTGGTCCTTTTTGCCACCTTCTGGTTTGTCCGATTCGGTGGCGAGGGAATAATTGGCTATGTAGCTGACCCCCTCTTTGAAAATCTGTGGACCCCGTTGCTCGCCAAACTGAGCCTTGCTTTAGGGGCAGGGGGTTTCTGGCACAACGTCTTGATAGGTAACCTTATTGGGGGAGAAATCGACTATTTTCAGTCCTTCGGTTTGCTTAGCACTGGACTTTACATTCCCCTCGCTGCGGTGTTGCCGTACATCATCGCTTTTTATCTGGTGTTGGGGATATTGGAGGATGTTGGTTACCTGCCCCGCCTGGCGGTATTGATGGACACCATAATGCACAGGTTGGGACTACACGGTTATGCCATCATCCCTACTATTCTGGGCTTTGGATGTAATGTGCCTGGCATTATGGCCACCCGTATTTTAGAGAGCCGTAAACAAAGATTTATTGCGGCGACTTTGATTTCTATTGGCGTTCCCTGTGCTGCCTTGCAGGCTATGATAATAGGGGTGGTTGGGCAGCAGGGGATGGGATATGTAGCTATGGTCTATGGGAGCCTGTTTATATCCTGGGTTATCATAGGGCTAATCCTTAATCGTGCCGTCAAAGGATTCAACCCGGAGCTTCTGATGGAGATTCCCCCTTATCGCTTGCCGTCGTTGCGGGTCATCGGTGAAAAGCTCTGGCTACGGGTCTCTGGCTTTATTAAAGAAGCCTTGCCCATAATCCTCGGCACCGTGTTAGTGGTAAACATCCTATACACTTTAGGAGTTTTCAATGCCATTGCTGATGTTACCGCTCCGGTATTGACCGGGCTGTGGGGGCTGCCCAAGGAAACAATTACAGCCCTGGTCGTTGGCTTTCTGCGTAAGGATGCTGCTATGGGTATGCTAGCTCCCTTAGCCCTAACTGCTAAGCAACTGGTTATCAGCAGCACAGTTCTGGCTATGTTTTTCCCCTGCGTAGCTACCTTTGTGATATTGGCTCGGGAGCTGGGGGCAAAAAACTTGCTTAAAGCTATTGGAATAATGATAGTAGCAGCACTAATAATGGGTAGCTTGCAGAACCTGGTCCTGTAGAGTGGGATTCACGGGCTCATTTAGCAGACAAAAGCTTCTTTCAAAATCTGCGAGATATCTTTGACAGCCAGCTTATCATCCAGGTCTTCTGCCTTCACAGCATCGGTGAGCATCGTCAGGCAACTGGGGCAGGCAACTGCTAAAGTATCGGCTCCGGTTTCGTAAGCTTCTCTGGCCCTGATCCGTGCCGGGCTATCCGCGCTGCCGGCTAAAAGGTCGGTAACGAAATTGCCACTGCCACCGCCACAGCAGAAGGCATCTCTCCTGTTCCGCTCCATCTCCACCAGTTCAATGCCGGGAATACTTTGCAATATCTGCCTCGGCTCGTCATAGATGTTATTATAACGTCCGAGGAAACAGGGGTCTTGATAAGTAACTTTTGCTTTAGCTCGTGAAGGTTTTATCTTATTCTTCTTAATCAAATCATTCAGGATTTGAGTGTAGTGATACACCTCGAAGTTTCCACCTAATGCCGGGTAATTGTTCTTCATGGTGTTGTAGCCATGCGGGCAAAGCGTAACCACCTTACTAACGCCAAGCTCTTTGAATTTCTGGCTGTTTTTCTCCACCAGATTCTGAAACAGTCCCATTTCACCCAGCATATATATCTCGTTGCCGCAGCACTCCTCTTCTTCACCAAGTATCCCGAAGGATACTCCCGAGGCGTTTAAGACATCTACCAGGCACCTGGCCATTTTCTGTCCGTTTTCGTCGTACGAGCCCAGGCAGCCGACATACAGAAGGTATTCGTCTCCTGCCGCATACTTTTTGGTGCCGTTTGCCCAGGCAGCCCTGTCGCTCCTGAGTTGCTTAAAGGGATTTCCATAGCCATAAACAGCTTCAAAAAAGCGTGCCACACGGGGCGGTATTTTCCCTTTCTCGACCATGTCGCTCCTGGCTCCAACAATCCAGTCAACAATATCAGGAGCGAACTTCATTGGACATTGCTCAGTGCAGTTCTTGCAGGTTGTGCAGGTGTAAAGGATTTCAGCGAAGTGCTCCGACCATTCGATTTCGCCCTTCAACCAGGCATAAATAAGCCAAAGTCGTCCCCCGGTGGAATAGCTATCAAACCTGAACCTTCTGTAGGAGGGACAATTAAAGCTTGAATAATCGGTGGGAAACTTACAGTACCCGCATCTGAAGCACCTATGGATCTGGCTAACATATTTCTGCATTATTTCACCTCCCAATTTCCAGGGTTCATGATTCCATTGGGGTCCAGGAGCTGTTTTATCTTCTTCATAAGGACAAGCGTATTCGGGTCCATCTTGTCCATCAGCAGCTTCTGTTCGTAGATGTCTGCCTTCCAGAGCACGCCTCCTTCCTCCAGGGCGAATTTGCTGCATTCGTCCAGGGCCTCTTTGGCTCTTGCCATCTCATCAGCATTGGCTCTATTAAAGGAAAAAGAGAAGGAAAACATCATGCAATGTCCGGCACCGATCAGCCGCGTGGTGGATGCATAGAAGACATTGTATTTAGTGGCTACTTCCTCCAGTTTTCTAATGAAAGCTGGAAATTTCTCGATTGGGGCGATTGGCCCGGCATATTGAAATCCACCCCCTTTGGACACATCAGCAAATCGGGAAGTATCTTTGGAAGGCATTGACATCAGTGGCGGTTTCATGTCTGGCGAAACGCTCAAAAAGCCCACATCCCGGCTTTCAAAATACTCCCAGAGGGCATCCCACACCATCTTGCGCTTAAACTCAAGTTCTTCGTCTGAATCGCCGGTTATGTAAGTCATTATCCAGAAAGTTCCTCTGAATCTCAAAGGCAATGGCGCAGCCGAGACCACCACATCTTCAATCATCTCAGTGTGGCTGAGTTTGAGCAACATATCTGGAACTAGCTCAGCCTTATCTGTCAGGAATACCATGACATCTCTCATCTTCTTGCAGGGGTAAAGCTTCAGCCCCAGCCGGGTGATTATGCCAGTAGTGCCAAACCAGCCCAGAAAGAGTCCGGATAAATCCGGCAGTGGAGGCCCCTTTGAGAACCAGTATGAAGATACTGAACACGAACCGATGCGACAGAGTTCTCCCGTGGGCAGGACAACTTCCAGGCCGGAGACCATGTCGGAGTTGAAACCGTGCTGCTGCGACAGGCGCCCCTGCCCGTGTATTACCGCGTTAGCAACTATCGTTGCTACCGGCGGAGAGTCAGGTATGCTATGCCGTAAGTGAGGGTGGTGTTTTTGCAGATAACTTTTCAATACACCCTGGGTAACACCGGCTTCAACGACGACGTATCGGGCTTTCTCATTTACCTCCAAAATTCTATCCATCCGCTTCATATCCAGCACAATGCCGCCTCGTTGAGGGATAACCAGACCGGTCAATGCCAAGCCTGCCCCCTTGGGAACTAGTGGCACCTTCTCTTTGTTTGCCAGCTTTACTATCTCCTGCACCTCTGCAGTTGTTTTGGGCATTACCACAAAGTCTGGTTCGTGCGGGGGCATAAGCCCGCCGTCCCTGGCATAGAAATAACGCTCTTCTTTCTGGTCGGAGACGAAATCCTTACCGACTATTTTAACCAACGAATCGCATAAAGCACTGGTGGTCGTCATAATTTACACCTCCGCTACTAATTCAGGCAGCTTCAAGGCTTGTTCTTCGCCTATAGCGAGTTTGCACAGGTCAATCATGTGTATCGGCTTTATGCCTTGCTTGACGACCTTATGCGCTAGCGAGTCCCAGCAAGCCGGGCAATTAAAAACGCAGTATTCGGCTCCGAACTTCACCATATCGGCTATGTTCCGCTTCTGAACGTCGTCGGCCAGCGCTGGCCCCTTCGCCATCCTGAAAATCTCGGCGCAGCACAGAGCATTTTCCCTGTCATACTTCCGCTTAACGCGCTCTACCCCAAGCAGCCCGAATATATCGTCCACATAGTGGTCTGTCTCCGGGCAAAGCCGGGCTGAGCAGTTTCTCTGGTAGGCAGCTTTAATATTGAGCGGTTTTATCAGATCCTTGAGCTCCTTCAGCCTGCCATACAGGTACTCATAATAATGAATGGGTTTGAAAGGCGTATCTATATTGTAAGCAGACGTCAGCGAGGTGAAGGTGCCATAACATTCGTCATGGAGACATACAAGCTCTTTGATTCCCTGGTTTTTAATATTCTCAACTATCTTGGGTAGTCTGTCCTTTATTACTGATGCTTTTGCGTAATGCAAGTAAACAGCATTGCAGAAAAACTCCTGCCCGAAGATTACAGACCAGGCAATGCCGTCGAAGAGCTTCCCCTTGACCAGTGTGTTAAAGTGGGGCAGAAAGCAGTACGATAATGCCCTTTCCTCAACTTTGCCCACCATGAATCTGCCTACTGGCTGGCACTGGTTAATCCACATTGTGACGGTTGGCCTCGGCGCCGGTAATATCCCTTTCTCTTCCTGCTGCTCAACAATCAAGTAAAATGGATGGTTACCAAAGGGGCAATATTCTTCGCAGGCATAACATGTGGTGCAGGACTTGAGGACGGAAGAGTCCTCACCGTTGATTACCTTCTGCCACTCCTTCTTCGCCTTGTCTTTATCCTTAAAATCCATGTACTGGCACTTAACGAGGCAACTGATGGCTTTGCATTTGGCACATTTTGTCTTGTCAAATTTTAATTCAGGCAATGGCATGTCCCTCCCTTCGATTCCTTGTCACGCTGCTCAAAATTAACCGAGCTTGCGTAATTCGGCTCTTAGTACCTTGCCTAAAAGGTTCTTGGGCAAGGATTTCGTAAATTGCACCTTTTTTGGCAACTTAAAGGTAGGCAAATGGTCTTTGCAGAAGGCAATTAGTTCCCCTTCGTTTACACGTTTGCCCGGCTTTATGACGACGAAAGCCTTTATTTCCTCCCCATATACAGCATCCGGGATGCCTACGACTCCTGCTTCTGCGACTGCGGGGTGTTGTAGAAGAATCTCCTCAACTTCCACCGGTGATACGTTTTCTCCACCTCTGATAATGATATCCTTCTTGCGGGCGGTGATGTAGAAGTAGCCATCCTCGTCTATATAACCTATATCGCCGGTATAAAGCCAGCCGTCTTTGACAGTTTTGGCTGTTTCTTCAGGCAGGTTCCAGTAGCCTTTCATCAGTGTAGGCCCCTTGACTACTATCTCGCCTTGCTGGCCCTGTGGAAGCTCTTGACCTTTCTCGTCGAAAACTTTTATGGTGTTGCATTTCAGCAGGCACTTACCAATGGAGCCATACCTGGGAGGAAGGTCACCTGGTTGCCCTGTAGTAATGGCTCCTGATTCGGTTAGGCCCCACCCCTCTCGAATATCCACTCCCACCTTTTCCTTCCACCTCAAGGCTACTTCCATGGGCAGTGGTGCGGCCCCACATTGACAGTCCTCAAGCGAACTCAAATCGTATTCGTCCGGCTCAGGGAATTCTAGCATCTGGATGTACATGGTAGGAACTGCTGCCATTTGAGTAACACGGAATGTCTGAATGGCTTTCAGTGCCTCCTCGACATTCCACCATTTTAGCATGATTGTTTTTCCGCCTACGAAGTCACCAGTGTTACCGAAGGCAATGCCAAAGGAGTGCGATAGAGGAAGCACTGCCAGGCTGACCATCTCTCGATTTACACCGGAAACTCGCTGAGTGACCTCATTGAATTGGAGTGTTTTGGGATTAAGCGCGCGGCTGTTTAATTGCAAAGTCACGGAGCGATGGACCAGAATGTACTCGTAGAAGGATAGGGCATTCATATGAAGCGAGTAATGCGTGTGCATCACCCCCTTGGGTGGTCCTGTGGTGCCGGCAGTGTATATTAGAGCGGCAACATCGTCATTATCAGTCTGCTCAATCATCAGGTCCCCGGAACTAGTTGACATAATATTACGATATGAGATGGTTTCAGGGACGTCATCGCGGTCTGTGATGATTACATGTTGCAGGTTTGGAGTTTGCTTTTGCGCCTCTAGTACCCGGCCCACAAAATCCGAGCTAGTGAGGATAGCTTTGGCTCCGCAGTCACGATATATATAGGCGGCCTGGTCGGGCCGCAGTAGGGGGTTCAAGGGGACGACAACAGCGCCTATCTTGTATATAGCGGGAAAAGCAGAAAGCACCTCCGGACTGTTAGGCATTTGTACCGCCACCCGGTCTCCTTTGTTTATACCAAGTCCTTTGAGCACATTCCCCAGTAGGTTGGTGTTGCGATTTATCTCAACATTTGTATACCATCTCCCTTCGAAATAAATGGCTTCATATTCGCCGAACCTTTTGATGTTATCCTCTATTCCACTGCCGATATTCATAATACGTTCCTGTTCAATTCAGTATTTTACTATATTCTTGTTATTATTTGGTGGTGAGTGAGCTTTAGCCCCAATTGCTCTTGAGTTGATGGTATAACTCTGGCAATGAACCGTCAAGTTCCAAAAGAGACTTTGTTTTCCCAGTATTTGTGAGGACGATATTAAAGCGGTGAAATTTGCCGAAGGCGTTGACTGACACTTATGAAAAAATTCTCATTATCGGTTCATTTTCAAGAGTGTCAGGGTTTGACATTATACGGCTTCTATGCCATAGTCACTTGGGTCCAGAAAGCTTATATCAGGAGGTCAATCAATGGTCGGCATAAAGTCTTACGGAGCTTATATCCCACGATATCGAATGAATCACAACACTATCTTCACGGCTGTTGGGTTCCTGGGGACATTCCCACCGCCCGGTGAAAGTGCAGTCGCTAATCATGATGAAGATACTCTCACTATGGCAGTAGCCGCAGGGATTGATTGTGTAAGTGGTATGAAACGAGAGGCAGTTGACGGTCTGTATCTTGCTACCACCAGTCAGCCTTATATGGTAAGGCAGAATTCAGCCCTGGTAGCTACTGCTCTTGATTTGCAGTCAAATATAAGGACTGCTGATTTCATAGGCTCTGCGAAGTCAGGGACTACTGCACTGCTTTCTGCCCTAGATACTGTAAAAGGGGAGATGTCAAGCAATATTCTCGTCTGTGCTTCCGATTGCCGGTTTAGCAAGCCGGGCAGTCCTCAAGAGTCTCTCTACGGTGATGGCGCTGCGGCACTTCTTGTTGGCAGTGATGATGTGATTGCCACTTTCGAGGGTTCGTATTCTGTTTCCTACGATTTCCCGGACCGCTGGAGGGCAAGTGGAGAAAAATTTGAGCATGCCTGGGAAGATAGATTCATTCGCGATTCTGGCTATAGGCAATTTGTTCTGGAAGTAATTTCTGGACTATTGAAGAGATACAACCTGAACATCAAGGACTTTGCCAAGATAGTTTATCCGGGTCTGTATGCACGAGAGCATGGAGCTATAGCCAAGCGGTTAGGTGCTGACCCTGGTCAGCTTCAAGATACATTGCTTAGCACAGTCGGTGATACCGGGTCAGCTTCACCTTTAATGATGTTGGTAGCGGCGTTGGAAGATGCCAAGCCAGGTGATAAGGTACTGGTTACCAGCTTTGGAAACGGCGGCGACGCACTATTTTTCCAGGTTACTGAAAAAATAGAAAGTGTGGCTAATAGGAGGGCGGTGAAGAAACACCTGAACTCTAAAAAAGATCTTGCCAGCTATGAAAAATATCTTGCCTTCAGAAATTTAGCACCGATGGACTTAGGTATGCGTGGAGAGATGAGCATGCGCACACCGATGTCAGCGCTGTTCAGGGAACGGAAAGTAGTTTTGGCCCTTTGTGGCTCGAAGTGCAAAAAATGCAGTACGCCACAATATCCATATCAGAGGGTATGTGTAAATCCTGATTGCGGGGCCATTGACCAGATGGAAGATTACCGCTTTTCGGACAAGAAAGGTGTCGTATTTACTTATACCGGTGATAATCTAGCTGCCAGTATTGACCCGCCTTCAGTATATGGCCTGGTAGATTTTGATGGTGGTGGTAGATACTGGTTTGATTTCACGGATTGTGACCTGGATTCCGTTAAAGTAGGCATGCCGGTAGAGATGACCTTTCGCAGACGATATTTTGATGAGTCAAGTGGTGTCCACGGTTATTCATGGAAGGCAACGCCTATACGTGCCTGACTACGGTAAAAGATAATGAAATTTACGGAGGGAGCAAAAAATGGCAGAAGGTATTAAAGACAAGGTTGCTATTATAGGCATGGGTTGCACTAAGTTTGGGGAGCTATGGGATAAGAGTGCAGAGGACCTTATGGTAGATGCTTTTAAAGAATGTATCGAGGACGCGGGTATAGAGAAAAAGGACATCAATGCAGCCTGGTTTGGCGTGCATTTTGAGGAACAAAGCGTGGGAAAAGGGGCTACACCTTTGTCTTTGACCTTGAAGCTGCCTTTTATTCCGGTCACCAGGGTAGAGAATTTTTGTGCTACTGGCACAGAAGCCTTCAGGGGTGCATGCTATGGCGTGGCTTCAGGGGCCTATGACATTGCTCTGGCTCTGGGTGTAGAAAAGCTCAAGGATACGGGGTATGGTGGGCTTCCCGGTGGCCCTAATCTTTTGGGGACAAAAAGCGCCTTGATTAATCCCAAATTGACCGCTCCTGGGGCTTTTGCCATGATGGCGACCAGATACTTTGCTGTATATGGTCTCAATCCAGAAGAAGGCAAGAGAATGCTGGCTAAAGTGTCAGTCAAAAGCCATTATAATGGAGCCAGGAACCCGAAGGCACATTTGCGACGCGAAGTGACTGAGGAACAGATAATAAATGCGCCTATCATCGCCTGGCCGCTGGGGCTTTTTGATTGCTGCGGAGTCAGCGATGGTTCAGCGGCTGCAATCGTAACCAGAGCTGACATGGCCAAGAAGTTTCGGCCAGACCCCATATCTGTTAAGGCACTACAAATCGCTTTAAGTTCGGGCGAGGAATTGATGTATACTAAATGGGATGGAGCTCATGTTGAGACTACTTATCGTGGTGGCATGCTAGCTTATAAGGAAGCGGGGGTAAAGAATCCACGTGAAGAGATAAGTATGGCTGAGGTGCACGATTGCTTCTCCATAACTGAGGCAGTGACCATGGAGGATTTGCAATTTAGCTCCAGAGGGAAAGTCAAGGAGGACATCGAGGCTGGCCGTTTTAATCATGATGGCCCGCAGCCTATTCAGCCAGATGGCGGCTTGAAGTGCTTCGGACATCCTATTGGGGCCTCCGGTCTCAGAATGTTATACGAGATGTACAAACAATTGCAGGGCAAAGCCCAGCTGCCAGAACGACAGCTCAAGAATCCCAAACTAGGTCTAACCCACAATTTAGGCGGGTTTCCACCCATGAACATCGTTAGTATTGCTATTATAGGATTGTAAAAGAAACTAAATCTGGGAGGCTAGCTATGGCTAATGGTAGTCTGATTACCGATGAACTGCGGAAATTAATAGGTGTAACTTTGGAGACTATCGTCTTCAAGGTCGAAGAAGGGGCAATCCAGAGATATGCACAGGCTATAGGTGACCCAAACCCTCTATATAATGACCCGGATTTTGCCAGTAAAACCAAGTATGGACGGTTATTGGCTCCTCCTGGTTTCACTGGTTGGCCAGTCAAGGCTGGACGCCTTTCGGACAAACTGCTCGAGTATCTGCTAAAAGCTGGAGCGCCTTCAAGGCTTCTCGATGGGGGTGTTGAATTCGAATTCATTGAACCCATTGGTGCTGGCGATGTATTAACTTCCACAACTAAAATTGCCAGTATAACCGAGCGCGAAACCAGACTGGGCAAGACCCTGTTTAACACACTGGAGACTACGCTTGTGAACCCAAAGGGC
>DATKVL010000140.1:0-1100 GCA_035530115.1 Dehalococcoidia bacterium
CTTCCATCACATGGCTAACCTGTGTGGCCCGCCAGTCTTTGATGACTGCCATCTCGGTATCAAGCCTATGCACAGTCCCGTCTAGTCGTGATACTGTGCTCTCCAACCGGCTGACTGTTGCGTCCAACATCCGCAGCCGGGAATCCATACTGCTAACAAGGGTCTTGATTTCGATAATTCCTTCAAAGACCCGTTCCAGATTGATGCTCACCGAGGGGGATTGTGATTGTGAGCTCATTGTTTTTTATCCTTTCGGGAGTTTCGCCCGGATTTTCCTTACTGCCACATCGCCGAGGCCGGGTATCGCTTTCAGGTCTTTGTCTGAAGCGTCCCGGATCTTGCGCGGGTTGTCGAACCCGGCCTCGGTCAGTGCAGCGACCAGTTCCGCGTCTTGCAGTTTGATGCCTAACTTGCTCATGCTTTCCTCCTGCTCTGTTCCCAGACGTGCCGGATGTCGATTTCCTTGACGTGGCCCAACGGATAGCCCAGATTGGCCCACACCCGGAATCCCTGTTCGCGGGCTCGTTCACAGAACACATGGTCCTCGGTCCAGGTCAACACACCGTCCTTATCGAACCTATCCTCGAATGGTGGGCACATTTCGGGATGGTCTAATACCCGACGATGGATGAACAGCACGCCCGCCGCAACAGCAGATGCCTCGATAACATTCATGCTGCCCACGTCTACCATCTCCCGATTGTCCAGCGGAACAATGCCAATCATAATCTGTCCGGTCCTGTCGTACATCGGCATTGGCAGCCCGATAATGTCCAGGTCGGCGTTAGCCGCGTCCAGAAAGTTCATGGGCGGGATGCAGTCGGCATCAATCATAACCAGCATCTCGGCATTTTTGGGACAGTCACGTGCGATACGATTGCGATTGCTGGCAATGGGCCTCCGCTCAACACCCCACCCGCTAAACTCTATGCTCAGGTTGTGGACCCGGTGGGTAGCTGCAACGTGTACAAGTGTTGCAGCCAGCCCCACGTGAATCCATCCCATGTTAAGTGCCGCTATATGTATTCTCACCCCTGCCCCCAGGTTGGTTATACTTCCTCCGCGTACCTGATGCTGATGGTGAGCGTGTCCGGCGTGCC
>DATKVL010000141.1:0-1739 GCA_035530115.1 Dehalococcoidia bacterium
TATGTTCCGATTCCATTTGAACAAATGGCTGGGGCATTACAGATGCGTCAACGTTCGTATGAGCAGACTGCTGCCCAAAGAGATACTGCGTTCAATGCATTGAAAGATATAAAAGGTCATCGACTTGATGAACCTGCTTATCAAAGGGAGATGACTAAGTTAGATCAGGAATTGGCTGAGCTTCAAAAGAAGAATCCAGATTTATCCTCTCTTGAAGCAAAGACTGGGCTTAATGAAATACTCAGGTCTACTAGTAGGAATAGGTTCTTTAGAGACATGGCAGCTAATCTCCCAGTATTACAGCAGATGGAGGAGGATTCAGCGACAGCTCGTGCGGAGAATAGACCATGGGATTCCATGGCTATAGATAAGGCATTATTCGAATATGCTGAGAAAGGTGCTGCCGGTTTAGGTCAAATTGAGCCACAGGCATTAGCTGAGGCTACTGATATTAACCCAACTTTAGAGGCAATTGGTCGCGGGTTTATTAAAGAAGGTAGTAATAGGACATGGAACGACGATTTAGGAAGGTATGAATTGAAAGAAGGAGTTAGTGGTGTAAGTCCAGAACAGGTGGCTGCTGCTTATGGTATGTCTATAGTAGACGGGCAATTACAGTTAGATCATATTCCAACTAAGATCTTAACAAGTCCAGACTTTACTACGTTAAGAAATACCGCTAAGTACTTTTCTGAAAACAATCCAGATATATCATATGAGGACGCTCTTCATCAAGTATATGGTGAAGCTGTTGCTCCAATGGTAGATAAATATTCTGGTTATGAAACTACTGTGAGTGAAACTATGACAAGTAAAGGTTTCTCTGATATGGAAAGAGAAGCATTATCCATTGACTTTATGCAACACGTAGGTAGAGCTACTGGAGATCATGACTTAAGTGCGACTGCTGGTGGTAGATTATCTAAAGCCATGGGGATACTTAATGATTTTTTCATAACTACCGGTAATCCATTAGCAATGACGGCTGGTTTCTTAGGTAAGAGAAGCGAAGATATATTACTTGGTGGTGCTAAAGAAGCACTAAAAGCTGGAGTAAGTGAAGAAGAATATGTAGATACTATATTTAAAGGTAGGGACGCATCGTTAGAAAATGTACATACCAAACTCATGGAGTTAGGACTGCCAGAGATATATGCTGATGCATTTATAGCAAAAGCCTCTCCTTTTGGTGGGGCGATTAGAGTATTGGCTTCTATAGAAGCGGTTGGTTTTGAAGTTGCTTCTGATAAATTTCCTCCAGGTAAGCCTAGTGAGGATTATCTAACATTAGCTCAACCAGAATTAGATAAAGGAATTTATAGTTCAAAGGATTGGTCTAAGTTGACTGAAGCTGAGCAAATTAAACTCCATCCAAAGGTTAAGAAGGCATATAAGACGTGGATGAATAGTGGAGTAGACGTTGGGGTGAGACAAGTTGATCCTAAGACTCAGAAAGAAATGTCTACTATGCTATGGGAAGGAGTAGATTCTAATGGTAGAGTTGTTGGAGATCAGATATCTGGCCCCGCCGCTAGTTTATTAACTTGGGACCCAGAAAATGCAGATGACAAATTTATATTGAATGATAAGATAAAGAAAGATGATATTCTCAGTTTTATTGGATTTGTTGGTTCTGATAATGTATATGGTGGTGGTATAATGGCGTATAGTCTTAATGGTAAACCCATCTGGCAGGCAGTTCCTGGGCTTAATGCTGCTCCAGGACATCCAGCTCATGG